>JAOZTL010000200.1 GCA_029942205.1 Bacteroidales bacterium
TTGAAGGTTTTCGACCAAATTAAAGTATTCTGAATTCGAAATTTTATTAATAATTGCTTGAGTAACATTATCTTTTGAATGATCCAAAACGGCAATATCTACATTATTTATCTCATTAGTAACAACATAGCCAAAAAGTAAAATTTGAACTATTGGCATTCCAAATAAAATAAGCATGGAGCGTTTATCTCTAAAAATATGATAAAATTCTTTTCTTAAAAAGCCTAAAAAACGTTTCATTTAGATTGAATTAATTGATTATAAGTATGAAAATAGCATGACATAAGTAAAGGTCTTTATCTTGCTAATTGAAGAAAAACGTCATCCATATTTGCAGCATGGTATATTTCTTTTAATCTTTTGGGAGTATCCAATGCCACAATTTTTCCATCTACCATAATTGAAACTCGATTGCAATATTCGGCTTCATCCATATAATGTGTCGTAACAAACACTGTAATCCCTTTATTAGCAGTGTCGTATATTAAATCCCAAAATTGTCTTCGTGTAATCGGATCAACGCCACCTGTGGGTTCATCCAAAAAGACGATTTTAGGCTGATGAATAATTGCGATAGAAAGTGCAAGTTTTTGTTTCCAGCCGAGTGGAATAGCTGAAATTAAGCTATCTCTAAAGTCCTGCATTTCCAATTGTTGAATTAAATTATCTGATTTTTCTCGAATCTCTTTATTCGTAAGTCCATAAATACCAGCATAAAAGCGAATATTCTCGAAAACTGTTAAATCTTCATATAACGAGAATTTTTGACTCATATATCCAATATTCTTTTTAATTTGTTCTGTTTGTTTGTATACATCAAAGCCTCCTACCTCGATGTCGCCACTCGTAGGTTTCGATAGACCACATAAAATTTTGATTGCTGTTGTTTTTCCTGCGCCGTTTGCTCCAAGAAAACCAAATATTTCTCCTTTATATACGTCAAAATTCAAATTATCATTTGCGATAAAATCACCGAATTTTTTGACTAAATTCTTCACTGTTATTATTTTTTCTACTTCTTTCATTCGCTTTTGTGAATTAAATAAAGCTTACCACTTAATTTTTGTTTATTTTTCTCGAATGCATTCAGTAAATCTCTATCATAGAAAAAACCAACATTCTCAAGTAATTTCATTGAGTTTTGATTCCATTCAAATACTTTAGCCTCAATTGTTTCTAGTTCAAATTTATCGAAACCATACTTACAAAAAATAGGCAGAATGCGAGTCATTATTTTTTGATTTCGATACGCTTTTCCTATCCAATAACCAATTTCACCTTTTTTATGAAAAAAATCTTCGGGATTCAGAAAACTTATTCCTCCCACAAGCCTTCCATCATAGCGTATTGCCCAGTCTACCAGAAAATTATACTCTTTACGTTTTTCTTCAACGAGTTCAATCCATGAAACAGCACTTTCGTAAGTATATGGAAATGGGATATTTAGTGTGTTTTTAATAATTTCTCTATCATTCATGAAAAAGACCAAATCACCAGCATCGTTATACTTGATTTGCGATAATTTTATTTTATCACTAATTTTGATTTCCATGATTTTTACATCAGATCCATAAAAACGTCTTCAATAGTCGGTTTTATTTGTTCAATTTCTATACTTGTATGTCCCGCTTTCACTAAATACTCTTTTAGTTTAATGGTTTCATACGAACTTTTTTTATCAATATAATGAACATATTGTCCAAATAAATAAGCAGAATAGGTATCTTCATATTTCCGTAAATCTTGTATCAAATTATAGCTGCTTTCTGCTTGAATATTGAATATCTTTTTATTGAATTCATCAATAATAGTTTTAGGTTTATCTATTTGCAAAATCTGTCCTTTTTGTATCAATGCCACTCGATCGCAGAGGCTAGCTTCATCCATGTAAGGTGTTGCTACAAGAATTGTTATTCCTTTATTTTTTAATTCTTTGAGCATGATCCAAAACTCTTTTCTCGACACCGCATCAACGCCTGTTGTTGGTTCATCTAAAATCAATACATCAGGTTTATGAATCAGAGCACACGATAGCGCAAGTTTTTGTTTCATTCCACCTGATAAATCACCTGTTTTCCTTTTCTTAAAAGGTTCTATTTGTACATAAATATCTCGAATTAAATCATAATTCTCTTTAATCGTTGTTCCGAATACGGTGGCAAAAAATTGTAAATTTTCTTCTACTGTAAGATCTTGATATAGTGAAAATCGACCAGGCATATAGCCAACCATGCTTCTTATTTTCTTATAATCTTTTATCACATCTATACCTTCCATACTTGCCGAACCATTATCTGGCAATAACAAGCTAGTAAGTATTCTGAAAAGAGTCGTTTTACCGGCGCCATTGGGACCTATGAGACCAAATAGTTCATTTTTAGCTACATCAAAACTGATATTTTTGAGAGCTAAAATGTCGTCATAGCGTTTATTTATTCCTTCTATTCGTATCGAACTATTCATCATTTTCTGTTTTTGCGAAACGAATTTCTCCAGGCATCCCTATTTTTATATGCCCTTCAGTGTTATTTACCTGAATTTTAACTGCATACACCAGATTTACTCGCTCTTCTTTTGTTTGAATCGTTTTTGGAGTAAATTCTGAGTTACTCGAAATCCACATAACTGTTCCTTCTATTTCTCTATTGGTGTCTTTATTTTCATCCATCAAGACGACCACTTTTTGCCCTAGAAGTATATGAGGTAATTGATCTCCAGATACATAAACACGGAGAGTCATTTTTGATAAATTCGCTATTTTATATAATGGTTTCCCAACGGCTGTCATTTCTAGCGGTTCTGCATACTTGCTCATCACCATGCCAGTTAGCGGATTTATTATTCTGCACCTAGCTATTAATTCATTTAATTCGTCTACTTGTTTTGTAATAATGTTTAATTTACTCAAAACAGTACTATTCTTTGTTCTTATCGATTCTATCTGTCTGTCTATCACACGAATCTGTCCATTCAAGTCATCCAATTGTTTTTGAGAAGCAGCTTCGTCTTTTAGTAGATTTTCTAGTCGTTTTTTCTCAATGTTCAAATTTTTTTTCTGTTCATCAAGTACTGCTATTTGAGATAAAATATCAGAAGTAGCAGTCTGTATGTCTTGTTTTTGAGCATCTAATTGAGCCATCTTTAGATACAAAAGTGTAGAGTCTATTTGTCCAATTAATGTGTTTTTTTCTATTTTTTGACCTTCTTCTATATCAAAAGACAGAATTTTACCTGATGCTTCGGCCGAAATTATTGTTTCTACTGCCTCAAAATTACCATAAGCATCAGATTCCGTGTCTGAATTACTGCAAGCAAATAAATTCAATAAAAAGAAAATAAATATACTGTTTTTTGTCTTCATCTGTATTTTTTTTATAAAATAATTATTAAGTTTCAATTGTGGAATTTACCGAATTGCGTAAGCAACGTCAAATAGGTCGAAGACCTTATTTTCCTAAAATAAGATTTAGCATTGATTTTGCTTGTAATAATTGCACTTCATGTAATTTTTTCATTATTTTAGCTTCTAATTCTTTATTTAATTCATTAATGTATTCTGTCATGGTAATTGTACCATTATCTAATTTAGACGAACTTACACGGGTGATATTCATGCGTAATTTTATGATTTCTGTGTCTTTAGCTAATAATAATTCTAATTTTTTGATTTGTTCCTCTGTTTTTTTATACTGAACATCTATATTTTTATCAAAACTTTCTTTGGAAACATCAACCATCGATTGTCTAACTTTCATGATTTGATTTTCATTACTTGTTTTTTTCCAATCCCAAAAATTCCATCGAAAACTGAGTCCAACCAGATAATAAAACTCGCCTTCATCGCTGAACATATTCAATGCAGGATTTCCATATCCAGCCTGACCAAAAGCATATAATATTGGCCAATTTTTCAAGCTATTCAGAGACAAAGCCGATTCTAATTTCTTTTTTTGCAAATCAAATAAAGCATATTCTGGTCTGTTTCCTTCTTGGATAACCCATTCAAATGGATCAAATTGTGTTTTTTTAGAAATTTCGGTACAGGTTAATATTTCCATTAATCGAATTGATGCTATTTTACCTGTTTGATTTTCAATTAGTTGCTGCTCTATTTTTAAAATTTCTGCATCAATCTGATCTAAATTTGAGGGAGTCAGTACGCCATTTTTTACCGCAGATGCAACAGCTTTTCTTTTCGATATAAGTGTTGCTTTTATATTTTCTAATAATTCATTATTTTCTTGAAAGAAAATTATAAGGAAGAAATTATGATTTACTTGCTCTTTTATTCGATATAAATCAACTTGAGTCTGTTTTGTGTCAATATTCGTTGAGTTTTTTTGCAATGAGATTTGTTTTTTACTTACTCCTGCGTCATAAATAACTTGTTGTGCCTCAATATATACTTTATACTGGAAATTTGAGGGACTAGGTATTTCAATAGCAACAGGAATATCTACATGCGTTACATCCGAATAATACATAAAATCGCCTCGTAAGCTTAGTTTTGGTAAATATATTTTTTTAATATTATTTACAGCAAGTTCGTTAGCTTCGGCTTGAAGTACTTGTTGTTTGGCTAATGGATAATTCTGATACATACTTTTGTAGCAACTATCTAAAGTTAGGACAATTGTGTCTTGCGCAAATATTTGGCTGCCCATCAAAAATGTAAGAATGAAAATTTGTATATTCTTCATGTGTTTAAATATTGTAAATTGTTGAAATTCAATCATTCCATTGTGTGGAGCGATTAAGTATTCTTAAGGATTGTGATGAAATAAATTGACAGTTTTAAATGAAGTTATTTCTGAACAATCTCTTAGTGTATCAAATAGGTCAAAGACCTTATTTGTCTGGAAGTAACGATTTTATAATTAATTTAGGTAATTCTTTTTTTCGTTGTTCTAATAATAAGGTGAATTTTTCTTCAGAAAAACCGCTTACTAGTTTTAGCATTGGTGCTGATAAAAAAGGGAATATACTTAAAGACAGCATATTTATCAATAAGTTTATTTCATTTACATCTTCTCGTATTAAACCTTGTGCTATTCCTTCTTTTATTTTTACTTTAAGTAAAGCTACTGGTGAATTTTCTGCAAAATCGCCGAGCATTTTTTTGTAAATTTTTTCTGGATTATTATTTAGCTCTGATATTATAAAGATTGGAATATTTTTATTTTTTTGTAATAAACTAATATGATTATCAAAAAAAACTTCAATGACTTTAAATAAATTGCTATCCGAAACTAAAATTTTATTGAAATCAGGAAAAAATTCATTCGTTAATTCTGTGAAAATATGATCGTAGAGTTTTTCTTTACTTCTAAAATAGTAATGTAGGAGTGATTTATTAATGCCTGCTTTGTCTGCAATTTCTTGCATTCGTGCACCGCTGTAACCTTTTTTTGAGAAAACAAATTTGGCTGCTTCAAGTATTTTTTTTTCAGGACTATCTTCTTTCATTATTAATTAAATAGTTTGTTTATTTTATTTAATTTAATAGTTTGATCTTTTGGTCAAAATTAAAACTTATTTTCTTTATAACAAAGAAAAAACATCCTTTTTTTTTAATTAAAATGTAAATTTCAGAATATGAGTGTATTAAGTAGAAAAAAATAATTGTCTAAAAAAATGTAAAAATCAGTTTTTTTATAGATATTTGCATACAAACTAAAGAATTGTATTTTGATTAAAATTATCGTGTATGCAGTACATTAGCTTCTTTATATTTCGTATTTTTACTTTTGTTATAGGGATTCTTCCATTCAGAGTGCTCTATCTTTTTTCAGATTTTATTGCTTTTTTTCTTTTTGATATAATAAAGTATCGTAGAAAAGTTGTTTTTGATAATTTAGAGAAGTCATTTCCTGAAAAAAAAGAAAAAGAAATAGCTCTGATTGCAAAAAGATTTTACAAAAGTCTTTCAGACATAACATTGGAAGCTTTTAAAGGTTTTTTGATGACTCCCGCTCAATTCAAAAAACGGTATAAGTATCTAAATCCCGAATTATTAGATGAATATTTCGAAAAAGGACAGAACATAATGGCTGTTGGTGGACATTTTGTCAATTGGGAATGGGGTGGTGGATCTACGGCAATTCAAGTAAAGCACTCTCCTGTAGTCTTGTATAAACCTTTGAAAAATAAAATTTTAGATAAATTTGTACGAAAACAAAGGAGCAAGACAGGTACAAATTTGGTTTCTATTGCAATCACCAAGCGTGTATTTCTGAGAGAATAC
>JAOZTL010000201.1 GCA_029942205.1 Bacteroidales bacterium
AAACAGGCAGAAAAGAAACGTTTTAAATTCATAATTAGGTGAGCATTTCAGTATATATACTAAAATACTGAATTACGTAAGCAACATCAGAATAAATCGAAGACCTTACTTATACCAATCTAAACATCAAAATAAATTGATAAGCTGTGTTGCATATAAAACTCGAAAAATAAGTTAAATATTATTCTGTAAACATAAACTTTTTGAATAAATTTCCGTTACTAAAATTAAACCATCTTCCTTCGATCTTTTTTTGGAATAAAATAAAAATATGCAAAATAAGGTTGAATACCTTACTTATTAATGAGAATACAAAAAAATAGAATTTGCATTTTCGGCTTCATTTTTGAAGTTACTAAATAAACTTATTATTTTGGCAAAAAACAATTTCAATATAAAACTCATGAAGCAATCAATTGCATTACTATTATTTTTATTGATATTGAGTAGTTGTAGTAAAGAAGAAACAGACACGATGTACACCATTACACGAGCAAAAATAAATGGAGACATGGTGAATCAATATGGAGGCTACCTGAAAAGCATCGCTGCAACAGATACGGTATACAACATAAAAGCCTATGAAGCTTTTGCAGAAGGTGGTGTTGCATTTATTAGTTCCACGGAAATTTTAGAATACGGGCACTGCTGGTCGCAAATAAGCCCGCCTGTGTACAACAATGGCGACCTTGCTTCTCATCACGGAAGCTACTCTGGTACAGAGCCTTTTGAGTTTACAAGTAGCTTAACAGGGCTGGATCGAATAACCACTTATTTTTTAAGATCTTACGTCATCACTGCTTCCGACACGGGCTACAACAGCACTACCATTCAATTTACAACCAAAGAACCACACGACTATTGGATAGAAGTATCCAGCTTAGGTGGGACTGCGAGAGAAAATGCAAGTGCTTTTGTTATAGGAGATTACGGATATATTGGACTGGGTGATGATGGACTACTTTATCGGTCTGATTTCTTCAGATATAGCTTTTCGGCAGACACCTGGGAGCAAGTTTCGACCTTTACCAGTGGAAAACTATCCAACCCTAGACGTTCGGGAGCTGTTGCTTTTTCGCTCAATAACTATGGCTATGTTGGCATGGGATCCGACGGACAAGAAAATTACAACGACCTATGGAGATTTGACCCTGACGGAAACATTTGGTCAGAAATGCCTAGCTGCCCTGGACACAAAAGAAAAGATGCAGCTTTCTTTACTATTGGAAGTAAAGCGTACATAGGAACAGGCTATGGATCTTTTGATGCAGTCAGCGATTTTTATGTCTTTGATAGCGAAACAGAAACCTGGCAAGCAAGACAAGAATTTGCAGGACCGTTACGATCTGGAGCAAAAGGTTTCTCCATCGGCGACAGAGGCTTCTTTGCCTTTGGTGAACGTAATGGGTTGTATTATAATGATTTATGGGAATACAACTCGATTAATAACGAATGGATTCAAAAAACATCATGTACAGGAGCTGCACGAAGCAAAGGGGTCGCTTTTTCGATTTCATACACCGACGAAAATAATATATCGTACAATTATGGCTTTGTTGGTATGGGATACGACGGGAATGCCGTATTTAAAGACATGTATCGCTATGATAAAGAAAAAGATAGCTGGATACAATTGGCTGATTTTTATGGAGATGCTCGTTTCAATGCTTGTTCGATGATATACCATGGTGCTGCTTACATAGGACTTGGATACAATGGAACTCAAAAAATGAAAGATTTCTGGAAATATTTACCATAAATAAAAGACTACCTTTTTTAAAGTTGATTACGTATTTATAAAAAACACTAATAATTGATCAATAACAATCTCTTTTTTATCTTAACGCATATCCCTTAAAGTTAATTTATTTATACTAAAATGCTACAATAATTATGAAAACAAAATATTTCTTTTTCGCTTTATCTTCTTTACAAAATTATTCCATAGCTAGGCTATGTAAGAATTTTGTGTGTCAATAAAACAAAAAATAAATCATTTTTAGAGTCATAATTATTACCACAATTTAGTATAAATTAAACTTTAATCAAAATAAACAATTCTTAAATTTGAAAAATATAGAGATCAGATTCTTCAAAATGAAAAAAAATATATTCTTTATTCTATTATTATGTATTAGCTATACAAGCATAGCTCAATCAGAATATCGTTATCTTTCGCTAAAAATAAGCTCTTCACATAATATAGATGCTAATTTTAGCGATCCTAGCTACCTTTTTCTGCAAACACCTGTCGGACAAATGCCACTGTTACAAAAAGCAGTTGAATATCAAAACAAAACGCATTTTCATTATGGTATTGGGATTAGTGCTGGCTTACTTTATCATATTGATCTAAAAAAAGACAAATTAGGCTTTGTTTTGGGCGTAGAATATGCCACAAACGGATGGCAAGCCAAATATTTTACGGATAATCCGAGTTACTGGGTGCTTTATCAATACAGAAGTAATACGATCAAATTTCCTGTTTTTCTTAAATTTGGCAAAGACGTTTATCGAAACCAAGGGTACGGATTTATCGGAGCACAATTTAATTACAACCTGTCTGTAACAGAAACACAGTCTGTTCCATGGGAAAACAAAGTATTTATTCACAAGCTCGAAACATTTCATTTCAATCAATCAACCATCAGTGGAATTGTTGGATTTAATTTCAATGTTTTCAATTTTGAACTAGAATATATACTGGGTGGTGTATTAAATACCTCTTACATCAACACTGACAACTTTAGCCTATACGACCATTTTCCTAAACATAACCTTTTTATCAAAGCAGGCTTTGTTTTTCCTTTCTCCCGCTGGCTGTTTATGCGTAGCTGGCCGGCCGAAAAATTTCGGAGACGGGTACTATTCAAATAATCACGTGTTAATCAGATATTTATCGTTATAAAAAATCTGTTATTTTTTCTAATCTTATTCCTCTTGAACCTTTTATCAGAATTGTTTGATTCTGAAGAGGCTTATTTTGTAAAAACTCAATCAACAAATCAATCGAAGTAAAAGACTGTATTTTAGAATTTTGAATCATTATTTGACTAAAAATATCTCCGACAAGAAAAACGTGTTCAAAAGAGTGGCTAGACACTTTTTTGACCATATTTTTGTGTTCATGTTCCGATTCTGCACCTAATTCAAGCATATCGCCCAAAATCAAGCTCTTCGTTGTGGCTTCAAACTCAATGAAATTATCAATTGCTGCTCCCATACTCGTCGGGTTTGCATTATAGGCATCCAATAAAAGTGTATTGGACTCCGTCTTTTTCAATTGCGAACGATTATTGGATGGCAAATAACTTTCAATACCCTGTTTCACAAGCAATTGTGGTAATTCAAAATACGTACCAATACAAACGGCAGCCATGATATTTTCAAAATTATACTGCCCAATAAGCTTGGTATCCATTCGTTCATTATTCCATTCGATACTGATATAAGGCGTTTTCTGAACTATTTCAGCCGAATAGTCTACAGTTTTTGTTCCATAAGAGATATGCTTGCTGGTATCTACTATTTTTGTCAATATTGCATTATCCGAATGAACAAAAAACAGCCCTTTCTTCTGATTGATATAATCATACAATTCAGATTTTGCAGTAATCACCCCTTCTAACGAGCCAAACCCTTCGAGATGTGCACGCCCAATATTTGTAATCAATCCAAAATCAGGATCAGCAATTTGACACAATTTGGCAATTTCGCCTACATGGTTTGCTCCCATTTCAATAATAGCTATTTCGTGCGACTCTTGTAAGCGTAACAAAGTCAGCGGAACTCCAATGTGATTATTCAAATTTCCGAGAGTATACAGGGTGTTATATTTCTGCATCAAAACACTTGCGATGAGCTCTTTTGTTGTCGTTTTTCCATTTGTTCCTGTAATGCCAAGCACCTTTGTTTTTAGATGTTTCCGATGATAATGAGCCAAATCCTGCAATGCTTTCAATGCATCTTCGACCACAAAGTATTGATCCGAATTTTCAGCATATTCGGCTTCATCTAGCACCACCAAGGCAGCACCTTGCTCTATGGCTTTTTTGGCATATTTATTCCCATTAAAGTTTTCACCTTTTAATGTAAAAAAAATAGCACCTGCCGTGATTACTCGTGTATCAATCGAAATATTTTGCCCTTTTTCAATAAATAATTGGTATAAATCTTTCATATTCATATTTGAAATTTTATTTAAAGTCTTCATAATCGTGCCTTGAAAATACAATTTATTTGCTTTATTATCAAAATAAAAAAAGAGACTACATATCCGTAGTCTCTTTTTTTATTTATTCAAAGTACTTATTCAAAAAAACAGACAAGTACTCTTTAATTTAATCCTCTTCCTGTAAATCCTACAGACCGAAAATTTATAAATTATTCCTAATAATTAGGCATTCCTAAATTACCACCAACATGGTTCATGGCACAACGGAAACCAATATTTGCTTGAGATTTATACTCTTCCAAAAAACGTCGAGTACCTGGGATGAGCCAATAAACTCTATCATTCCATCCACCACCTTTATAAACTCTTGATTTATCAGTAATTAATGATCTCATTTTGTCGCCTCTAGCACCTTTGCCTGGATAGTACATTCCTTTTGTTCCTTTTTCATAATTCGCTGCTAACCAGTCACCTTCAACAATACTAGATCTCAAATCGCCATCTCCATAATTAATATTATCTGCATTTCGATAATTTACACGATTCATACTTTCTGCCTCGGTCATGTTTCTCCAATTGACACGTCCTAAACTGTCTTTTTCTACCACAACTCCATCTTCGTCTCGCTCTAATGTTTGGAAAACATTTCCTCTAAATGGCTTAAATTCAGCCATATCTTGCGATGACATTGGTCTGTATACATCTAATACCCATTCGTTTACATTTCCTGCCATGTTATACAATCCATAGTCATTTGGCCAATAAGCATCCACAGGGGCAGTTATGGCAGCATTATCATTTAATGCGCCTGCAACTCCCATCATATCACCACGTCCGCGCTGAAAGTTTGCTCTGAAATCGCCTTGAAACTGTTTTGAATCATTACGAACATAATGTCCATTCCATGGGAAAATTTTACGTGAATAAATTCTTTCGGGCGATTCTCTTGAGTTTTCAATCATCGAAAGTGCTGCATATTCCCATTCAGCTTCTGTTGGTAATCTATACTTTGGTAATAAAATACCATCTTCCATGATAACGTGTCGTTCGCCACCATCCAATGTTGGTCTATTTTCACGAACACCGCTTTCGTATTGTCCTGCAAGATAAGCATCTGTATTGAAATTATCTTCATCTACTTGATTCGGATTCATTTCGAGAACTCCTTCATCAATCAGTCGTCTTTCATTTACTCGATCGGTACGCCATTCGCAATAATTCTTGGCTTGTATCCAACTTACTCCTACTACAGGATAATTATGAAACGCTGGATGTCGGAAATAATATTCGACATACGGCTCATTATAAGCCAACGGACTTCTCCAGACTAACGTATCAGGAAGTGCCATTTGATGAACAGATGGATAGCCTTGATAGACTAATTTCAACCAATTCAAATATTCTCGATAATCGACATTACGAATTTCGGTTTCATCCATATAAAATGATGGTAACGTAAATCTACCTGGAACATTATTCCATTCATAAACAACATCTTCGGTAACTTGCCCCATCACAAATGTACCTCCTTCAATGTATACTAAACCTGGACCTTGCTCCATTTGCTGATATTCAATAACTTCAAAGCGTCCCATTTCCTCGTCATTATAGTCCCAACCTGTAGTTGTAGATATGTCGGAAATCCCAGAACGAGATGATCCTCCTCCACCGCCACACGAGCTTAAGACAAGTACACTGACAAAAAATAATGCAATAAAACTTAATCTCTTTTTCATGTTTCTTGTTTTTTGTAGTCTTTTGATTATTAATGTATAAAAGAATGTCTTTTCCTCTTTTATTCATCAAATTTTCCGACTGTTTTGATATTTACTATTTTTGGTATCTGCAATTATAACTAAAATTTCGGGCAACTTATTGTCCCTACTCTACTATTTTTTTCTATGCAATCAAACTGATAAATGAGTGAAATTTCATGCGAACCAAGGCTTTTTCCCATCAGCTTAGAGAGAGATAAATCGAGGCTGTACGCTATTTTTATTTTAGAAAAATCCATGCCAAAAAGAACAATAAAAGCATCGTAACTTAATGATAAATTTTGACGAAAT
>JAOZTL010000202.1 GCA_029942205.1 Bacteroidales bacterium
TTATCGCAACAGAAAAACAAACAAAAGATAATTCATTTTCTAAATCACAATCATAACAGCAATTCCGTATAATTTGCGTTCCTAAGGACGATTCGATGTCTTCTCTGTCCTGCGCCAGCCACATCAAAAAGGGCGAAGACCTGCCCTTCAAAGATACAAATAAAAAATAAAGAACTAAATTTATTTCTGAAAAAGACGAAGCATACGCAGTTCAAAAAGTTTAGTATCCATGGGTTTAGCAAATCGGAGTAGTTAAAATTACCCAACAACTATTTGAAAGAATAAACCATTTACTTACAGCCTACTGTGCCCTGCTCGATGCTTTCAGAACACCTGCCACCCATCTGCGTCATCTATGCATTGCTTTGCGAGTGCTATTCGTTGCCTGCCGAGTGCTGTTTAGTGCTTTCCGAGTGTTGCTTACTGCTTTCTGAGCCCTACTTAGTGCTTTCCGAGCAGATGCTATCCGTTTTTGTTTGTGCGGCATCTGTCCCGATCAACTAATTATCGATTATTAAGCACTATTTGTCGGGAAAATAGAAAATGCAAATGCTTTTGGAGTACTAGTTACCGCTTTCCAGCAACTACTTATAGATCCACTAGGCGGCGGCAATGGCTTCAGTGCTCTGTTTAGCGGTCTCGAAGAGCTATTTATCCCTTATTTTTACTTTACATCGTAGTGCATCGTGGACAAAAGGTATAAATAGTTTGTTTTTTTCTGTTTGAAGACCTCCGAAACCCTTGTGTAGAGCTCTTTTTTCAGGTGCATTTGCTCTGTTTGGTATAAATAAGGTGACAAAATCGATAGCATGTAAAGACCAACCGATAGCATGTACATACATACCCATAAACAGCAGTACCCAACCGATGCCGCATTGCTTTACATTGGTAAATAGAACAAAAAAAACAACAAATATGTTGTATAACATATTTGCTAGTGTATTGATAATTAAATACATTGCTTTTTGGTCGTAAAAAATGATTTCAAAACCAATATTAAGAAACTAATTATCAGTTGCTTACATGTATTTTTTTATTTTAAATATAAAATATAAAATAAATAGCAAAAATAGATCAAAAAACACTAATTTTGGTTAAATTACAGCTTAAATATGATAATTATAAAAAAATAATTTGTAAATTAAAAAATAATTTTTACCTTTATCGTTAGTTTACGCTTCAGATTTCATTTACGCTAGTCTAATGATTTGTAAAAAAATCAGAAAATAGCAGAAAGAAGAATTAATATTGACCTCTCTCCACGCATCAGCACCAGCCAAAAGATCAAAGACCTGTTAGAGCAGATAAGCACTTCGTGCTATTTAATGTTGCTTATGTACTTGTGCAAAGCTATCACAATCAATGACTTATCGAAAAGTAAATATACGATTAATTTTTCATAGATGCTTACCAATCGTGGGAAATCAAACGAAAAATAGAAACAGTATGCGTAAGTATGTTAAAAGGTAAGAAACCTTATTCATTTAGCTTATATACTTTCTGTACCTTTTTTAATTCCTGTTCAAAATCAAGATTAAGGTCAATCAGTTTACCGTTTCGCATATCGTATACCCAGCCATGCACGGTAGGAAAGCCATTTTTGATATAACTCTCTTGTACGTAAGGCGTTTTGACTACATTTTCGGACTGTTCGAGCACGTTCAGTTCCACCAAACGATCAAAGCGTTTCGTTTCATCATGCTCCATTTCCAGTTCCTCGTAATGAATCCGATACACATCTCGAATGTTTTTCAACCAATGATCTAGCAAACCATACGACTCCTGTTTCATGGCAGCCTGTACGCCACCACAGCCATAATGCCCACATACCACAATGTGCTTCACCTTTAATTGCTCCACGGCATACTGAATTACTGCCATAAGGTTCATGTCGTTGTTAGACACCACGTTGGCAATATTGCGATGCACAAACAAATCGCCAATATCCAAGCCCGTAACCGTATTGGCAGGCACACGGCTATCCGAGCAGCCGATACACAAAAACTCTGGCTGTTGCTGTTTGTACAAATTCGAGAAAAAGTCTTTATCTTTTTTACTCGCATCCTCAGCCCATATTTTGTTACGTTTAAAAATCTGTTCGTATTTATCTGATTTCATAACTTTAGTGTTTTAAAATTTGTTTTTTATCCGTGTGTAAGCCACATCAAAAAAAATGCTTATACCAATTTAATATCAAAATACCCGAAATAAGTTCAAAATATTTTTTTGTTTTACAATCTTCAAATTTTCAGCATAGCCGTAGCTACGGTTAAAATTTTAAGTGCAGTAAAACGGAAAAAGATAACGGATTTATAGGGTGTTTTGGTGTTGAATTGGTATTATTTATAAAAAGCCATCCTTTGACTATCAATTGTCCCTGTTTTTTTAATGAACAAACCCTTGCATCAAAAAGGTCAAAGACCTGAATGATTTTGTATTATTAATAGAGAATTGTTACTTTTGTCGTTTCTTGCAAATTACAAAATGTGCAAAGAAATATTCTGAACACGGTACAAATTTATAAAAAAATAATCATATAACATGGGATTACAATGTGGAATTGTTGGATTAACCAACGTCGGGAAAACAACTATTTTTAATTGCTTTTCAAATACGAAAGCCGAGATTACTAGTTTTAGCTTCAGTACATCAAAATCGAATATAGGAATGGCAAACGTTCCAGACCAACGCCTCGTGAAGTTAGAGACCATTCAAGAAACCAAGAAAACGATCTTTACCACCATCGATTTTGTTGATTTACCAGGATTAGCCAAAGGTGCAAGCCAAGGCGAGGGTGTGGGAAACAAGTTTTTGGGCGATTTGCGCAACACGGATGCCATCATTCATGTTTTGCGCTGCTTTGACGATGAAAACCTACAACATGTAGAAGGAAGTGTAGACCCTGTGCGAGATAAAGAACTCATTGATTTTGAACTACAAGTAAAAGACATCGAATCGATTGATAAGAAATTAATTCGAGTAGAGAAACTAATCAAAATTGGTGATAAAGACGCTAAAAAAGCAAAAGAAATTCTATTGGTTTACAAAGCACATTTAGAAGATTTTAAACCTGCACGTACAGCTCCTGTTGAGGAGGAATACCAAGTACATATTGACGATTTGTTTTTGCTCACCTCCAAGCCCGTGCTTTATGTGTGTAATGTAGACGACGATTCGGCAAACACTGGCAATGCTTACGTTACGCAAGTGCAAGAAGCACTCAAAGATGACGACTCAGAAGTACTTGTAATTGCTGCCAAACTAGAAGCAGAAATCGCTGAACTGGAAGACGAAGCAGACAGAAACGAATTTCTTCAAGATGCGAATTTAGCCGAGCCTGGCGTGAATAAATTGATCCGTTCGGCTTATACTTTATTAAACCTACAAACGTTCTTCACCATAGGCCCTAGCGAAAACCGTGCATGGACAATCAAAAAAGGCATGACCGCACCCGAAGCCGCAGGAGTGATTCATAGTGACTTAGAGCGTGGCTTCATTCGTGCCGAAGTGATTGCTTATGACGATATTATCGAACTCGGTTCGGAGATTGCTTGTAAAGAAAAAGGAAAACTTCGATTGGAAGGTAAAAAATACGTTGTGCTGGATGGCGATATTCTACACATTCGTTTCAACGTATAAGGTCTTCGACCTTTTTTAATGTTGCTTACGCATTTAGGCTACCTGCGTAAAATTGGACAATAATAGTAGCTTAGTGAGGGCTTCACTTTACGTGTGTAGCCTGAATCGTTTTGGATACCTGCGTAAGCAACATCAAATAGGTCGAAGACCTCATTTTCTTTATGAAGAAGAGCAAAATGGAAACAACTCTTTGGTGTGAAAAATGGTCTTTAAAGTAACTTAGTCGCTATGTGCTTTAAAACGCTAATAGTTAGTGCACATGCGTAAGCAACATCAAAAAGGTCGAAGACCTTATTTTCTTTATGAAGAAGAGTAAAATGGAAACAACTCTTTGGTGTGAAAATTGGTCTTTAAAGTAACCTATATGTGCTTTAAAACGCTAGTAGTTAGTGCACATGCGTAAGCAACATCAAAAAGGTCGAAGACCTTAATGTTTATATGCGATGAAAAAAACGATATTTTTCCTTTTCTTTATTTTTTTTGTAGGACAATTGTTTGCGCAATCCATTCAAAAAGAAACACTATTAGACCGAAATGAAATTTACATACAAATAGCTCTAAGTGAACTCACTGATGCCAATCGAGAGTTCATTCAAGTAGACCAATTCAAAGGAACACAAGTAACGGCTTATGTACAACCAAATTATTTTAACGAAAATATAAAAAATAAACTCGATTATCAATTAGCTACTCCGCCATCCATGCGGCGTATTCCGCAAATGGCTGCTCAAACCAGCGAGCTTACGTCCACTTGGGATTATTACCCGACCTACTCGCAGTACGTGGAAATGATGAACGAGTTTGTTCAAAAATATCCAGATTTATGTACGATCGAAAATTTCGGACAATCCGTAGAAGGACGTGATTTATTGGCTGTTAAAATCTCTGACAATGTAACCGAAAAAGAAAATGAACCCGAATTTTTTTACAGTGCCACCATGCATGGCGACGAACTGGTGGGCTATATTCTGATGCTTCGTTTGATTGATTATTTGCTAAGTAATTATGGCATCAATGAGCAAGTTACACGCTTGATTGATGGCGTTGAAATATGGATTAATCCGCTAGCAAACCCCGATGGTACTTACGCAGGAGGCAATTCCACGATTTATGGTGCAACACGTGCCAATGCCAATGGGCTTGACTTGAATCGGAATTTTCCTGATCCCGAAGAAGGCGAATTTCCCAATGGCGATCGCCAACCCGAAACCCAACTCATGATGGATTTTATGGATAAGCACCGATTTGTGGTTAGTGCTAATTTGCACAGCGGAATGGAAGTAATTAATTATCCATGGGACACGTGGCAAGAACGCCATGCCGATGATGATTGGTTTCAGTACATCTCTCGCCAATATGCCGATGTGGCGCACACCCAAAATAGCTCGTACATGACAAGTTTCAACAATGGAATTACCAATGGCTACGACTGGTACTCTATATCGGGTGGGAGGCAGGATTATATCTCTTACTTTAAGCAAGGGCGTGAAATTACACTGGAATTATCCATTGATAAAGTGTTGCCTGCAAGTAGTTTGCCTGATTATTGGACGTACAACTATTTATCGCTATTGGATTTGATAGAAGAATCTACATTCGGTATTTTTGGGCAAATCACCGACCAACAAACCAACGAGCCTATTGAAGCTTCTGTGCATATTCTCGATCATGATTTTGCATACACAAGCGTTCGTAGCAACGAGCAAGGTTACTTTTACCGACCAATAAAAGAAGGAACATACTCGATAGAAGTAGCAGCACAAGGCTATGAAAATAAAATAATTACAGACATAAGCGTGTTGGATAAAAATGGAACAGAACAGAATATTAGCTTGCAGCCAGGAGTTAGTAGTATTTCGCCTATTTTATCCAAAATGCAAGTTCGCTTGTCGCCCAACCCTTGCCATGAATACAGCAAAGTAATACTACAAAGTTCCAAAAAAATGGTACTGACGCTGAATATTGTTAATTTATGGGGAGAAAAAATAAAAAGCTACACGATGGAAAGTTCTGTTGGTGAAAACGAATTTATAATAAATACGGAGTCTCTAATTTCTGGGATTTATTTTTGTATTATCGAAAATAACGAACGGAAGAAAAGCCTGATTCTTATCAAACGATAGAAGTGTTTCATTTCTCAGACCGAAGACTTTATAAACTTATTCTCCATGCAAATAAAATCGTTTTTTTTTATTCCTTATTAATTTCTTTTTTATTAATATTTTTTACCTCCTCGTGCCAAGGAAAGATAAAGCAATTGACTTGTTTAATCGGCTTGATTCCAAGCCCTATATCGATATTATGACCGATGAAGGCGATTCGGTGTACAAACAATGTTATAAAATAATGATACACCAGCCAATCGATCACAACGATACCATGAAAGGTGGTTTTGAACAAAAAGTACACTTGTCGCATGTTTAATCCGACCACCCAACCGTAATTGTTACCGAAGGCTATTCTGCCAACAAACGTTATAGGTACTCGCACAAAAGTTTTCACACATTTACTTTTATGTATTTTATTAGGTGTAAGTATTTTACACAAGTGTGTAAGCAA
>JAOZTL010000203.1:0-5853 GCA_029942205.1 Bacteroidales bacterium
TAAAATTATTCCATAACACAGGCTATGCAAGAATTTTATGAATAAAAACAAACAATAATTCATTTTCTAAATCACAATTATAACAGCAATTCAGTATATTTTATTTTTCTATTAGAAATGATCTGAAATAAACATCAAAAAAGATAAAATCTGAAATATGCTAAAAATAGTATTTTTTTCTTATTCTATCCAGTAATATAAAAAAAAATTATGCAACTTTGCACAAAAGCTTTTAATAACTGAAGTTTTTGCTTTCAGAATAAGCAGGAATACAGTAAGTTACAGAGTCTTCGATAAAATTTAAAGTATTGTTTATCTATCATCTAAAATTTTGCAATTGATGAGTCCCGTATCGAAAAGTAAAATTTGTAGTAGAATCGGTCAGACGGATTTATTAATCAACAGTAAATAAATTAGTTGCTTTCTTTGATTTTAATAAAACTATCCGTCAGACCAGTTTTTAGACAGAGTTCATTGTTTTTTTGAGTTAAGGAACATAAATTCTACTTTCATAATTGTATTTTTAAGTATTTTGTGTCAATAAAGCTATAAGTATTTTGCATAAAGCACGTTACAGTAAAATAGATAAATATCAGAAATTCGATTTTGTATTTACTGGTAATTCAAATCATTACGAAAGCAAAAACTTTAATTAATTATCATACAAAAAACTTCTTTCAACAATGAAAACAGCACTTATCACTGGCGCATCATCTGGAATTGGCAAAGAGCTAGCCTTTGTTTATGCCGAAAATGGCTACCAATTAATTTTGACGGCACGCCGATTGTCTAATTTAGAAGAAATAAAAAAGGAAATAAAAGAAAAACATGATCTAACGGCTGTTGTAATTAAAATGGACTTGTCGCAAAAAGGCAGTGCTGATGAATTATACCAAAAAATAATAGCCGAAAAACTGCAAGTGGATGTGTTGATTAATAATGCTGGATTTGGGCAGTTTGGGAATTTTATAGATCAAGATGCCGAACAAGAAGAACAAATGCTAATGCTCAATATCATTAGTTTGGTGAAATTGAGTAAATTATTTGCTCTCGAAATGCAAAAACGCAAAGCAGGCGACATTGTCCACATTGCTTCTAATGCTGCTTTTCAGCCTGTGCCTTCAATGGCGGCTTATGCGGCTTCTAAAGCGTTTGTTCTGCATTTTGCCGAAGCTACTGCCATCGAATTAAAAAAAGACGGTATTCGGGTTTCGGCAATTTGCCCTGGTGCTACCAAATCTGAGTTTGATAAAGTGGCAAAAATGAATCCTGACTTCTTCGCTAATGCGCCTAGCTCACGTGAATTGGCGGAGTTTACATTCAAAAAAATGAGTGCTCGCAAAACAGTCGCCGTACAGGGTTTCGTGAACAGAATATCTGCCTGGGCAGTGCCATTTGCACCCCGAAAATGGGTCATGAATATTGCTAAATCCATGATGCGCTAGGTCTTCGACCTTTTGATGTGGCTCACGCCTACATAAAGTAAGACAGCAAAGCATCGGTAGGATCTTTGGGTGTCTGGGAAAATAACCTTAAGTCCGTGAGGACAAATCTATTGTTAGCCTTTGAAGACAATAATAGGGAATTAAATTTGCGTGAGCAACATCAGAAAGCTCGAAGAGCTTATTTTTGGCTTGATTTTTATTGTTAATAAAGTCTTCGATCTTACTTAAACCAAAATCTCATTCCAATGATCGTATTCAATATGCTCCGAATTAAGAAAATATTACTCCTTCTCATTCTTTTGATTGCGAATGTAGGCTTTCTATTGGCACAACCAAGTGATATTTTATTTCAGCGCATTTCGATTGAACAAAACTTATCGCATAGCCAGATTTTGAGCATTTTACAAGACGACGAAGGCTACTTATGGATTGGAACTCACGATGGACTAAATCAATACGACGGTTACAATTTTTTGATTTATAAGAATAAAAAATCAAATGATAAATCTATTTCTGATAATATTATTTTTGACATAATACAAGACAGAGAGGGCTTTCTGTGGATAGGAACAAACAACGGTGGGCTCAATAAATTAGACAAATCGACGGGAGAATTTACACATTATTTGCATCACGATAGCGACAAACAATCCATTGCATCGAATACGATAAATTGCATTCTTGAAACGGAATCTGGTAAAATTTGGGCAGGAACGGATCGTAATGGAATCAGTATTTTGGATAAAAAGAGCCAAACTTTTGTTCATCTGCGACACGATCCGCAGAATAAAAACAGCCTTTCGTGCAACACAATAAACGCCATGGTGCAAACTGCTGATGGAAAAATATGGATTGCAACATCTACCAAAGGGCTAGACTGTTATGATCCAAAAACAAAAAGAATCAGCCACTACGAACGCCAAACCAATACGGAATCGGATAAATTATTAAACCACATCAATACCATTTTTATTGAACAAAATAATGGATTACTTTACCTTGGAACACAAACGGGATTGTCTGTTTTTGATCCGAAAACAAAATTGTTTGAAGATATAACGGATTCGACAACCAACGAATCAAACAAAATAATTGTTACAGACATCATCAAAGATACGGATAATAAATTATGGGTGGCCAGCAATAAAGGGCTTTTTGTGTACAATTACAAAACCGATAATTATACAAAATACTCGAATAATCCGAAAAATAAATACAGTCTGAGCGAAAATAATCTTTCGGTTTTGCTGCAAGATCAATCAGGCATTATTTGGATAGGGACTTTTGAGAAAGGACTGAATAAATTCGATTACGAATCGCAAAAATTCAGGTATTACGGCTATGAAAATAGCTTGCTGGCAGACATTCCGCACAACACGGTTCGCTCGATTTATGAAGATTCTTTTGGCGTTTTATGGCTTGGGCTAGTGGATGGCGGATTGGCTAAATTTGACCGAAAAAACAATCAAATCGAAAAGTTTCTAGTTCATCAAACCGTTACTGCCATTGCTGAAGACTCGGCTGGTAATTTGTGGATTGGGAGTTGGCGCGAAGGAGTAAGCAAGCTGCAATTTGATAATAAAACTGCCGCTCGTAAAATTATTCAACGTACTCAATACGCCGAATCGGTGCAAACCGAAAGCCTATCGTCAAATACCGTGCATGCGATCCTGATCGATAGTAAAGAGCGTATTTGGATAGGTACAGGAAATGGACTAGAGCTATTTTCGGCTCAAAAGAATGGTTTTGTGCATTTTCGTAGCCGTGCCGATAATCCGAATAGCCTCTCGGACATGAGCGTGCAGTGCATCGAGGAAGGAACGACTCCCTATTGCCTATGGATAGGCACATGGAATGGTTTGAATAAGCTAGAATTGCCAACGAGCTTTGACGAATTGCTCAAGAATCATCCAAGACCGCTTCGATTTGTTGCAATTACGCATTTTTTCAGTTCCAAAACGGACACGAATAAATTGAGCGATAATCGAATTATATCCATATCGAAAGGAGAAAATGGTATTTTGTGGGTAGGAACTTTTGCTGGAGGATTAAACAAATTTGATCTAAAAACAGAGCACATTCAGTCGTTTACAGAAGAAAATGGACTGCCTAACAATGTGATATACGGCGTTTTTAGCGATAAAAACATGCATGTGTGGGCAAGTACCAATAAAGGCATTTTTCAACTCAATCCACAAACAGAACAAATCATTAATTACGACCAAAGCCATGGTTTGCAAAGCAACGAGTTCTTTTGGGGAGCAGCTTTTCAAAACAATTCTGGAGAAATATTCTTTGGTGGTGCAAATGGACTTAATTCATTTTTTCCACTTAATTTTAAACAAAATGAATATTTATCGCCAATCGTCCTGACCAACATACAGATTAATAATGCCAAAAATCAAAGCCGAAAGATTTTTAAACAAAATAAAATCACTCTTTTTGCCGATGATAAATCCATTTCGTTTGAATTTGCGGCACTACACTTTTCTGATCCTAAAAAAATAAAATACCTGTACAAACTGGATGGATTCGATAATGATTGGATAGAAACGGATGCCAGCAAGCGTTTTGCCAATTATACCAATCTGGATCCTGGCATGTACACCTTCCGAGTGAAAGGTACAAACAGCGATGGCTTATGGAGCAACAAGGAAATAATGACAGAAATAACCGTAATGCCAACTATTTGGGAAACATTATGGTTTAGAACTTTGGGTGTTTTTATTGCTATTACCATGCTTTGGTCTGTTTTCAAAATACGCACACAAATTATCGTGCGACAAAAAATAGAACTGGAAAAAATGGTCAAAACAAGAACCGCAGAGGTGAAAAAACAAAATAATGAAATAAAACAACAACACGCCCACATAAAAGCAAGTATTAATTATGCACAAACCATCCAACAAGCCATTCTGCCCTCCAAAACGGTACTAAACAAGCACTTTGAGCATTTTGTGTTTTTTAAACCCAAAGACATTGTGAGTGGCGACTTTTATTGGACAAGCGAAACAGCGGATAAACAAACCGTTTTTATTGCTGTGGTTGATTGTACGGGGCATGGCGTGCCTGGTGCATTCATGTCGATGATAGGCAGTAGGCTACTGAGCTTGATCGTGAACGAACGACAAATACACGACCCAAAGCGTATTCTGGAACACCTAAATGCTGCCGTCAAAAAAACACTGAAGCAAGACGAAAGCAATAATAATGATGGAATGGATCTGGCTTTTTGTAAGATAGAAAAAACAGGAGAACACAGCCGAACGGTTACGTTTACTGGTGCAAAGCTCCCTCTGTTTCATTACCAAAAGAGTAGCGGCAAAGTCATTCGATACCGTGGCGATCGCAAGTCGGTTGGTGGTATCAAAAAACGAAACGCCATAGCCTTTACCAACCAAATTGTTGAGATACAAAAAGGTGATCAACTGTTTCTGAGTTCCGATGGCATTATCGATCAAAATAATGTAGAACGGGAACGTTTTGGAACGGTACGCTTCGTTGATTTATTGAACAAAACCATATTCTTGGACATCGGTACGCAACGAAAATTCATTGATGATGCAATTGCCGATTTCCAAGGCGATGCCATGCAACGAGACGATATTTCGATGATCGGGATTCAATTCTAGCTTTGACCTTTTTGATGTTGCTTTTTTTACAAATACTTAAAAACCAAACAGCAGTTTAATGCCCGAAGCGGCAATGGCTACCAGCAAAATGATTCGGATGTATTTTGTTCCCCAATTGACGGCAAAGCGTGATGCAACAAAAGCTCCTAGCATGTTTCCTACGGCAAGGATGAGTCCAAATTTCCAATCAACTTGATCATTATAAATAAATATACCTAAAGCAAAAAACGTATAAATCAGAACAATAAATAATTTGATGGCATTTGCTTTTATCAAATCAAAACCTGCACCTAGCACCAAACCTGCAAGCAAGAAAAAACCTACGCCTGCCTGAATGAAACCGCCATACAGCCCAATAAAAAAGAAAATAACAACATTCGCTATATTTGGTTTTTCATCAACTTTGCCTGCTTGCAATTTTACCCATTTTTCGGGCTTAAACAGTATCAAGAAAAACATAATAACCAACAATGCACCAATGGCTTGCCCCATCATTTTTTCATCAATATTAATCGCCAAATTGGCTCCGATGATAGAACCAATCACGGCAGGGATGGTTAGCCAAATGCCTTCACGAAAAGTAAATACTTTTTGTTGTTTGAAACTGGACACACCAACCACATTTTGCAATAAAATAGCAATCCGATTCGTGCCATTAGCCACATTGGCGGGTAAACCCATAAACATCAGCATCGGGAGAGTGAGCAACGAGCCGCTTCCTGCGAGTGTATTTATAAAACCTGCGGCAAAGCCTACCGCAACAATTAAAACGACCA
>JAOZTL010000203.1:5863-6192 GCA_029942205.1 Bacteroidales bacterium
AAAATTTTTTACCTGCTACAACTATTGAAATTATTGGAACACTAATTCCTAAAATTAGTATTACAGTGAAATCATAAGGTATTTCACCGCTTATAAATGCTTTTACTATGCCAAATCCTAAAAATGGAATTACAACCGATATAATTAAAATTACAAATATGCTATTCCACGACCAAAATGTGAAATGACTTAGGAATTTTATCGCTTTGTTTTCAAATATATTTTTCATGTGTTTTAGTTTTTTATACTGAATTGCTGTTATAATTGTGATTTTTAAAATGAATTATTTTTTGTTTGTTTTTATTCATAAAATTCTTGCATAGCCTGTG
>JAOZTL010000204.1 GCA_029942205.1 Bacteroidales bacterium
ATTTCGAAACAGAAGAAAAATATTTTGAATTATTTGATTTTGAGTTTGATAAAGAGCATCGTGCTATTCATTCTGAATTTGTAGATACAGTATTCAAATTCCAACAAGAATTTATCGAAGGTGAAGTATCTGTAACGTATGACTTGATGGAATTTTTGAGAAAATGGCTTATTCATCATATTTTAGGTGATGATAAAAAATATGTTGCACTTTTTAAAGAAAAAGGTTTGTAGTTTAAGAATTTTATTCTTATCTTTGCAGTATCGTTTCATAAGTTCAAATTTTTAAATCAATTTTAGTTCAATTCCATGTCGGTGTACATTTATTTGTACACCGATTTTTTTTGTCTCGATTTTTTAATCGAAATTCCTCCTCTTAAATTTATTTCATTTTCTTCCTATTTATTTTATCTGCTTTTTATTTCTTTGATTATCAAAGAAATATAAAATCATCATGCTTTTTTTTCTATTTATAAAGAGAATAAAATAGAAAAAATGAAAATTTAATTACGATTTTTTTTATAATTTGCAGCATTCAATTTTTTTATTCGTCTTTAAAACAAAAGAGCATTGGGAAACACAGAATATCACATTCACAAATTGCTAATCGACAAATGCAGAAAAGGAGATCAAAAAGCTCAATTTGAAATATATCGATTGTATTACAAAGCAATGTTTAACACCTGTTTGCGTATCGTTAATGATAGGGCCGAAGCCGAAGATTTAATGCAAGAAGCATTTTTAGGTGCATTTGAAAAGCTAGATAGTTATAACGCTAACGCAAGTTTTGGAGCATGGCTAAAACGGATTGTCGTGAACAAAGCACTGGATAGTTTGAAAAAAAAGAAATTATTATTGGATAAATTAGATGATTATCCTCATATTATTAATGATGAAGATTTTGATATCGAGAAAGGTAAATCAAAATCAGTAGAACAAATAAAAAAAGCGATCCTACAATTACCTGACGGATACCGAATAGTTTTATCTCTCTATTTATTAGAAGGTTACGATCATGACGAAATCGCAGAAATATTGAATATTACTGCTTCTGGGTCAAGATCGCAATTGACTAGGGCTAAAAAAAAGTTGCAAAACCTATTAGAAAACTGATAATAAGCACTAAGTGCTATTTAATGTTGCTTACGCATTTATGCAAAATGCTTACAAATAGCAAATATCAAAAAACTTTTGTACAAGTACTTATAACACCTTAAAAATAACCTTTAAAGAATTTGAAAATGGATGATTTTAAAAATATAACAGAAAATAAATTTCTATTTGATTCGGAAGAACCTAATGATGACCATTTTGATAAATTTGCGGAAAAATTAAAAAAACAAAAAAAAACATTATTTAGCATGTATACACGAGTAGCAGCAGTAGCACTCATTTTGATTGTTTCGTCTGTTTTTCTGAAAACAGTTGTTTTTACAGAAACTATTCAAAATGAAACAATTGTCAGTTTAGGTGATGTATCAAACGAATATAAAGAAGTAGAAATATTTTATAAATCAGATGTAGAAACAAAATTGGTAGAACTCGAAACGCTTGATTGTCGAGTAGATGATTCTCAAATAAAAATGGTTTTTGATGAACTTGACGATTTAGGCGATAATTATAAATTATTACAGAAAGATTTACAAAATAACATAGGAGATGAAAGAATTATTCACGCTATGATATCTAATTATCAGGTTAGAGTAGAAATATTAGACCAAGTAATTAATCGAATAAAAGAAAATTGTTGAATATAATTATAAGTGCCCTGCTCAGAATAAATATTAATACTTTTAAAAATTTAGACTTATGAAAAAAATAGAAAAATATAAAATATCATTGTTTCTTATGTTGCTATTGTTTACTAGCAGTGCTTTAGCCGATGATTTCACTAAGAAATATAAGAAAGAATTTAATGTAAATTCTGAATCGACACTAGAACTCTCTAATAAATATGGCAATGTGCATGTCGAAAATTGGGATCAAAATAAAGTATTCATAGAAGTTGTAATTACTATAAGAAAAGCTAATGAAAAGAAAGCAAATTCTATCTTTAAAAAAATAAAAATCGAATTTTCGAGTGAAGATAATATACATAAAGCAACTACAGAAATAATTGAAAGCATATCTGGAAGCTTTAGTATCGATTATAATGTAAAAATGCCAACGGCAATGAATTTAAAATTGACTAATAAATATGGAAATATTTTTGTAGATCAAATCGATGGACATGCTTTAATTATTGGTAAATATGGAGATTTACGGATTAATAAATTAACACGTGGAAATGTGAAACCAATCAATCAAATTTATCTTGGATACACAGGTGGTGGAAGTTTGGTAAGTGAAGCTAATTGGTTAAAAATTGTAGTAAAATATTCTGATATTGAAATTAAAACGGCAAAAGCATTAATGATTGATAGTAAATATTCGAAAGTGCAAATTGATAAAGTACGATCAGTAGTTGCAGAATCAAAATACGACAAGCCTTATGAAATAGGAGAAATTACTAATTTTGTGGTAACTTCTGGAGCTTATTCTTCTTACGAAATTGGGATTTTGCATAAAAAATTAGATGCAATTGTTAAGTATAGTTCTTTTAGTATTGAAAATGTAACAGACGATTTTGAATCTATTGATTTACAAATGAAGTATGGAAATATTGATATTAGTATTGCTGAAAAAGCATCTTATAACCTAAAAGCTGATGTAGAGTATGGATCTATTGACTACGTGCATTCTAAAAATATGAATAAAATAGCAGACAATACGGATGTATCGATATTCGGATTGGTAGGAAATAATAAAAGTACAAAAGCAAAAATAACAGTTGTTGCCAAATATTCAAATGTAGAAATTGATTAAATAGTTCAATTACTTTATGATGTAGAATAAAAAATGTGAAAAAAAGTTAATTTATATACGGAGACAGCAATGTCTTCGTTTTTTTTATTATATAATCATGTGTAACTATATTGAAGCAATATTGAATAAGTCAAAGACTTCAATTAAGAACTTAAATATATCATTATGTTAAAAACTCTTATTATTTCCTTTTTTATCCTATTTTCTAGTTTAGCCAATGCGCAATATGCTTCATTTTCTCGCATAGAAAAAAAATATAACGCCCTTGACTATGAAGGCTGTATCGAATTGTCTAAAAAAGCGATAGATAAAAATTCCAAAGAACTTGTTCCTTATGCTTATCTGGTTCAGTCTTATTATCAGTTGTATAAACAGGCTGAAAATGAGAAAAATGCAGAAAGAAAATTTAAAAAAGCATTGAGCTATGCAGCTAAATTATCTAAAAAAGATAAAGAAAAACGATTAATTGATGAACATAAATTGCTGTTAGACAGTATACATACAATTGCTTTGGATTATGGTGATGAACGGTTTTATGCGAAAGAATTGGATAAAGCAAAATATTATTATAATTATGTTGCAAAAATATTTAAAGATTCAACTGAAAATTACCGCTTATTATTGAGTGGGAATGTTTCACAAAGTTCGACAGGGTTAAATACAGTTTCTGATTTTGACTTTGCTCCTAATTTGAAAGATGGCCAAGGACGAAAACAAGGCAAGTGGGCACGGAAATATTCTAATGGAAATTTTGCATATCAAGTTACCTTTATTGATGATAAACCAATAGGCGAATTTAAGCGGTTTTTTTCAAATGGAGAAGTGAAAGCAATATTGATTTATGACAACAAATCGGAGTTTGCCACGGCAAAAATATTCAATAAAGATGGATCTTTAGCGGCAGAAGGTAATTATTTTGGAACAAAAAGAGATAGTTTATGGATATTTTATAAAAATGAAATAATTATTGCAGAAGAAAATTATACATTAGGAATTAAAAATGGTATTTCGAGAAGTTATTATGGAAAAAATCGTATTGCTGAAGAGCGACATTGGGTCAATGGTGTGGAACATGGTGTTTGGAGACAATTTTATCTTTCGGGAGGGAAAAAACTGGAAAGTAAAATTATACAAGGCGAACGAACAGGACCATATTATTTGTATTACGAAAATGGTAGATTTGAACTATTGGGACACTACAAAGCTGATTTAATGCATGGTACATGGAAATATTATGAACAAAACGGAACGTTGAGAAGAGAATTAATTTACGTGGACGGAGTTGCTAAAAATAGTGAAGAGTTGGAAGAAGAAGAACAAGAATTGTTTCGCATTTTCGAGAAAAACAGAGTTCGCTTAGTCGATCCTGCTGATTATAAGATGAATCCGACAGAATATATGAGGAAACAAAGAAATAATAATTAAGAAAGAAAAACTATTCAAAATAGTAATTCTTTCTATTTTGAATTATTAATAAATTTGGATTTCAAATAATTTTGACCATTTTTTACCTGTTACGTATATTTTTTTAGTTGTTTTGTCATAAGCAATACCATTTAATACGTCAGTATCTCTCGAATAATCGCTATCTGGAAGAATATTAGCCAAATTAATATAAGCTAATACGATTCCTGTATTCGGATCTATCTCAGCTATTTTATCTGATTGATAAATATTGGCATAAATTTTATCATTAAAATATTCTAATTCATTGAGTTGCATCACAGGACCTTCATTATCAAATACTTCTATCGAAGAAGTAACTGTATAAGTTTGTGGTTCAAGAAAATACAGTATATTTGTACCATCACTCATTATCAGTCTTTTATCATTATGTGTTAAGCCCCAGCCCTCGCTGGCATAGCTAAATTCGTGCAACAATTTGAATGTGTTTTTGTCGTAAACAAAGCCTTTGTGAGCCTGCCACGTAAGCTGGATAATTTTATCCTGAAAAATAGTAATTCCTTCACCAAAAACATCTTGATTGACAGTAAGGCTTTGAATAATTTCACCGTTAAGTAAATTTACTTTACGAATAGTCGATTTATTATTAAGCCCTGTTGATTCATATAAAAAACCTTCGACAAAAATGAGACCTTGTGTATATGCTTGATTATCATGAGGATATGTGTTAATTATTTTGTATGATTTGTTTTTTGCAACATCTTTAGGAAGCACACTTATACTTGTGATCCTTACATGAGATTTTCCTGCGATATAGCTTGTTACTTTAATATTTTTTCGACCAATTCCATATTTTGAAGTCGCTAGTTCTAATTTTGTATTCGATTTTTGTTCTGTATTTATTAGTTCGTTATTTATATAATAAAATACAGAATCAATATTAATAGTATTTGTACTTATTACTTCAATCTCTATTTGATCGCCAACAATTATTTTGCCACTAGAGGGAGAAATGCTTATTTGTATAGGATTGCTTTCTTTAATTACGTTGTGTTTGTGATTTGTCTGTTTTTTTTCCGTATTGCTACAAGAAGAAAAAATAAACAGAAAGCTAGCTAGAATTATATTAATTTTATTCATAATTATTGAAATAAGCACTCTGTGCTATTTGTAGAATTTAACTTTATTATTTATTGAGATAATTTAGTATTTACGACTAATTACATAAAAGAAAAACAAGTTTCTCTTCTATGTGTGTTTGTTGTATTAATTTATATGATTAATTACATGCTTTTAAATAGCTTAATCTAATTCTTTTGGTTTTATTATCCATTGAAAATCGCCATTTCCCCAAGCTAGATCTTGCCAATTTTGAATATCAAATGTAATATAAACAACTGATGCAGTGGGAAGAGCAAGAAATTGTGGCTCTTTACAAAGGTGTGTTACCAGATTTTCGATAATTGGATTATGACCAACAATCAATACTCGATTATTTTGTTTATCTAATTCGCTAATTGTTTTGAATACAGAATACCTATCGGAAAAATAAAAATTCTCATTTTGGATGATTTCTTTATCATAACCCGAATGTAATTTGACTAATTCAGCAGTCGTTTTGGCGCGTTTCGCAGGCGAAGCTATAATGATATCAGGAATAAGCTTTCTATTTTTGAATTCAATTCCTATTTTTGGTGCAGCTTTTAGCCCTCGTTTATTTAGTGGTCTGTCAAAATCACTTTTGTGAGGTTCATTCCAATCTGATTTTGCATGACGCATAAGTAGTAGCTCTTTCATGAAATTTTATACTTTAGTTGGTTTTTATCTTTTTTTATAATAAGAAATAAATATATTTAAAATTATTAATTTTCTGACTAAGTCTTTTTTTGTTGGTTTTTGAAAAGTGCCTAAAATTCAATA
>JAOZTL010000205.1 GCA_029942205.1 Bacteroidales bacterium
CCTCTGTTTCTTACAGATGGAATTATCTAGGGGACTAAGCGGACAAGCATATAAAATTTTAACCGTAGCTACGGCTATGCTGAAAATTTGAAGATTATAAAACAAAAAAATATTTTGAATTTATTTCGGGTATTTTGATATTAAATTGGTATTAGATACACTTTGATTCCTCCCACTTGTTTGTTTGCGTATTGTTTTTACCTTTGCGAAAAACAAAAGAGCCTGCTCTCTCCGAAGAAATATTAAAAACACAACAAGTTATGACCAACCAAGCTTTCAGTCTTTTTTTAGATAAACTCGAACTCGTTTTGCACAACAACGAATTTGTGAAACTGAGCATCAGCAACAAAAGAGACAAAACATCGGACTTAAACAAAATAATGATTAAGCCCGTGGAAATAAAAAAAGGCAAACGGCTCTCTTTCGTTTATCGCCACCAAACCAAAGACATCACTAAAAACTACGAAAGCGAAGAGGCTATTCTTCAAATAAAACTCCTGCTCGAAAACGATTTTCTGAATGCCGAGCTTTTTGCTATCAACGAGAATACGCAATTGTTTCATAACAACAAAGGGCAGGCGAGCATGAAAACGCACGAAGCCACTTTCAAACAGTTACCGCCCTTGCAGCACGATCGCAACAAAAAAAGATTCATCTCGGTCGATAACAATGTTTACCTCCAAGAGCTAGGCATCAGCCAAAACCAAAAGGTGAAGAAAAACATGAACGATAAATTTGTACAAATCAACAAGTATGTAGAAATTATCGACAAACAACTAAAAGAGTACGAAGGTGCAAACTCTCTCCGAATTGCCGACATGGGATCGGGAAAAGGATACCTCACTTTTGCGTTGTACGATCATTTGGTCAATAACCTGAAACTTCAACCATCGATCACGGGCGTGGAATTTCGTCAAGAGCTGGTGGATAGTTGCAACCAAATAGCTCGGAAAGCAAACTTTGAGCAATTAAGTTTTGTGCAAGGAACAATCGAAAAAGCTGAACTGCAAGCCATAGACGTACTCATTGCACTGCATGCCTGCGACACGGCTACCGACGAAGCTATATTCCGTGGCATACAAGCCGATGCTTCATTAATTGTGGTTGCGCCTTGTTGCCACAAACAGATTCGTAAGCAATTTGATGTAAACAATGAGCTGGCACAAATCGTGAAACATGGTATTCTGAAAGAACGCCAAGCTGAACTGATCACCGACGGGCTACGTGCCTTGATTATGGAAGCATACGGCTACAAGACCAAAGTATTTGAGTTTATATCTACCGAACATACACCCAAAAATGTGCTGATTGTGGGGACTAAAGCAAAGGTGAAAAAAAATAATACCGAAATTCTTCAGCAAATAGAGAAAATAAAAATGCTCTTTGGTATCAAAGAGCATTATCTGGAAATATTATTAAAATAGCACTTCGTGCTTTTTGATGTTGCTTACGCACTTATTATAAACTTATCGAAAATAAATATACAATAATGATGCGAGCACTTCGTGCTTTTTGATGTTGCTTACGCACTTATTACAACACTTCGTTAAATTTATAATTGACAATGAATAATTGATGATTATTTTACTGATAAACAGTAGCTTGCTAGTGCGTAAGCAACATCAAGCAGGTCAAAGACCTTATTTTTCGGTAAAATCGGTAGGTATCTCAAATAGATCTTGTGAAATACTACCTTCTTTGATTTTTTTAGCTTCCATCACAATAGTGAAACCTTGACTCTCGACTTCCATCTTCAACATCAAGTCGTTCCAAATCCAGAATTTGCCAATCGCTCCGTCTTTATCCATACCATAAATGATACATTTTTTACCCATAAAGGTTTCTGTTCCGTTTTTAGTAATTCCTGCTTCGGCTTCAGCCAACTCTTCAAAGTTCATGTTAGAATAATCGCCTGCTTTTTCTTTAAACAAGGCTTTTTCGTATGTTTTTGCAATCATATCTAAGGAATACACGTATTCGTCCTTACGAAAAGTACGAGACTCAATCAATTGTCCAAACATCTCCATTTTGACTACAGTACATTCTCTTGCACCATAATTATCAAAATGCAACGTACTGTTAATCATCATTCCTAACATTTCCATCTCATACTCAACTGTACCAGATTTTATAGAGTATGTTTTTTTCCCTTGTGAATAGCCTGAAAGCGATATTCCGAATAATGCAATTATTAAAATTACGACTGTTTTCTTCATTATTTCTTTTTATTAAAATTAATATAAGCACTTCGTGCTATTTAATGTTTTACACATTTGTGTAAAGTCTTCGACCTTAATTTATATCCGAACTCCGAGTATTGTTATATCATCACGTTGTTCTTCTGCTGCTTGGTGGTTTTCTAATTCATAAATTAATGCTTCTTTTTGTGAAATCATTGGTAAGTAAGCAATTTCAGATAGTGTTTTTGTAAAGCGAGTTGTTCCATATTTTTTACGCAAAAAATCGTTCTGATCCACCATGCCATCCGTTGTTAAATAAAGCATATCTCCTTTACTTAATTTCAAATCATAATTGGTGTAAGTAGAAAATTCACTTTGTCTCCCTCCTATTGGTTTAATGTCGCCTCGTATTCTAAGTAGCTTATCATCACTGAAATAATAAAGCGGACGCTTTGCTCCAGCAAAAATAACTTCGACATCATTATTTTTGTTTTGCGAATGTTTTATTGCACATAAAGCAACATCCATCCCGTCATCATTAAACGTTATATCTTGCTTTAAAGTGTTTCGCACACCTTTATCCAATAAATTTAATATTTTACTCGGATCATAAATTTTATTGGATTTGATTATTTCTGTCAATAAAATATGCCCAATCAAGGACATGAACGCTCCAGGTACGCCATGCCCAGTGCAGTCAATTGCAGCTATTAAAGTAGTTTGTTTGTCTTCCGATTGTGCATACCAGTAAAAATCGCCCGAAACAATATCCTTTGGTCGATAAATAATGAAGTAGTCAATGATTTTACGTAGGCTCTTACGTTCGGGGAAAATTGCATTTTGTATCCGTAAGCTGTATTTAATACTACTTGTAATATTATTTTTTGCTTTTTCAAGCTCCTCTTTGCTCAATGCTAGTGCCTCTGTTTGTACAGCAAGTTCTTCGGCTTGCGAAAACATTTCCTCTTTTTGTTGAAACAAAACATTATTTTGCTTTAATGCCTCTTCTTTTTGCTGCACAAGTACTTCATTCATTTTTATCCGCTTGCGTATATTTTTATATTGAAGCATAGCAAACATCACCATCATCAATAAGAAAAAGCCAACTGCCCAAATAAGAATTTCTTTTCGCTCTCTGTCTGCTTGATCCAACACGAGCCGTTGTCGCAAAATTTTATTTTCGACTTCGGCTTTTTCGCTTTCATAAACGGCTTCTAATTGAGCTAGTTCTTTGAAGTTTTGTTGTTGTTCAATACTATCGGCTAATGATTGATATTTTCGGTTATAATTTATTGCTTTTTTATATTGTCCTCGGTATTCGTAAATGTAGGATAGTTCGGAATAAGCATCTCGCATAATTTCGAGAGAGCCATATTTTTCGGCTATTCGTATAGCAGCTTGCGTATGGGTGTATGCTTTTGCGTATTCTGCTTGACTGCGAAAGAGTTCTCCTAGTTTTATTTCGGTTAATGCTATTTCATAAATATCACCCAATTCCTGTTTTATCGCAAGTGCTTTTTCGAGATAGCCTTGTGCCAAATCGGCATTCCCTCGTAACATTTCCACTGTACCTACTTGGTGATAGCTTTCTGCTATTCCTTTTATTTCGTCTTGATCTATACGTATTTCCAATGCCGAATTCAAATAGTTGATTGCTCGCTTGTAGTCGCCTAGCATCCGATAGCAAGTTCCCATGTTGTTATAGGTATTGCTCAAGCTCAAGGTGTCTCGCATGCTGATTTTCAAATTGCGTGAAGTAGAAAAATAGTGTAAGGCAGATTTATATTTGCCTGTATTCATATTTATCATTCCTAAGTTGTTGTACGCTTTGGCTATTCCCAAGGAATCGTGCAAGTTTTCGGATATACGTAAGTATTTCAGATAAAAACTTACTCCTTTTTCATAATCGCCCAGATAATAGTATGAAGTGCCTGCCTCTTTATAAGCAATCCCTAAATATTTCTCGTTGAATGATTTTTTGGCTAAATCAATTGCTTGTTTATTATACTTAATAGCAGCACGTGGATTTGTAGAATTATAATGATCTATCAATAAAAAAAGAGAAAAAAGTTTACTACTATCCGTTTTTGCATGTTCTAATGCATAAAGCATTTCTGATTCGATAGTGCTACGTTGCCCTATTGAATAGACCGATAATAAACATAAAAGAATCAATAAATTTATTTTTCTCATTACTTCTGGATCATTATTAAAGTCTCCTATTTATTTTAATTAAGGAACATGCAATAATTATACTCGTTCATTTATCCTTTAATTTCGCCTAACTATTATAACTTATTTAATTTGCGTTCCTAAGCTCTTCGGACTTTTTGATATTGCTTACTTAATTTTGTAGAGCCCGACGATTTCGCAAGATATAGAATTGCATGTTTTCTTTTTGATAAGTTACTGATTATACAAGTTTTACACACATACATAAACAACATCAAATAAAACAAAAACCTTCGCTTTGGCTATAAATATAAGAAACAAATATAAATCTTACCTTCAAATATAACAAACTTAAATGATTCTGTTATCATAAAAAACAGGTCTTTCATCAAAAAAAAACACGGATAGCTTGTTTCCTTTGAACAAGATAAAGTAATAGTCTAAAAAAAACAGACACTTTAACTTCTATTCTATTGATTGTTTTTCCTCATAACACAAGTGCGAAAACAACATCAAATAAATCGAATACCTTACTTTAGACTAAAACTATGGATATAAAAATGATTTATTTTAAGATTAGCTATGTTTAACTAATGAATGCCTAGGATATAATTACTTATGACTGCTTTTTCATTCAAATATTGCAAAGAAATTGAGTTAATAAAGGTATTTTCGGCATATTTAGATCCATTATTCTATTCTAATCCGTTAATTACAAATGAATTATAATCTCACAAACAAATAGATTCTTTATTAAATTTAAAATCTTCTTTTAGACAATTTCAATACTCTAATTAAATGCATTTCAATACTCATACTTCATCAAAATCATTTAATACGATTATTTCACTTCATCTTACTTCATTAGAAAGCATTCGTATAACACAAAATATATTTGTACTAGTTTTTTTTTCTATTGTCTCTACGTAAATCAAAAACAACGATTAAATATAAGGTCTTTCTTATTGATGTTGCTGTCGCACTTATACAAAGATCAATGACTTATCGAAAAATAAATATACAATTCTGTATCTTACTGAATCGCTGATATTTACAGAATCACATGAACAACATTAAATAGGTCGAAGAACTTAGTCAAAAAAAAAACATCTTTTTTTGCAAAAAAATTTTGTAGAACAAAAAAAACATCTACTTTTGCATCGCAATCAGGCAATGGTGCCATAGCTCAGTTGGTAGAGCAACGGACTGAAAATCCGTGTGTCCCTGGTTCAATTCCAGGTGGCACCACTTAAAAGACCGAAAGACAATATGTTTTTCGGTCTTTTGCTTTTTAGTAATCTGACAAAGAAAATAATTATGGACCAAGCGTAACCACTAATAACCAGGGTAATAAAGTCAGAATACTTACCATAACTCCAATTTTAGAAAGGGCTTTATGTTTTTTTCCTCGCATGGATATTAATCCTAAAATAATGCCTATTACACTACCCACAAAGGCTAAAATAATTCCTGATAAGCCTATCAGAATAGAGGCTTTTGCCATTCCTTACTTTTCATTGTTTTCTTTACTCTCTTGCAGATAGGATTTATATAAGCTATAAATCGAAAGAATCACTCCAGCTATCCCTGAACCAATTACTACTTGCCAAAACGTATCATCCATAATAAATGTATATTAATTAATTTGAGATCTTTTGATTTTTTCAATATTACTTACGCACTGGCGTATAAGCAACATCAAATAGGGCGAAGATCTTATGCACAAACCCTGTAAAATTTCACTATTCACGTAAAGTTCAGACTTTGTCTGTTTTATTATTTTTGCTCATCGATATAGTTATGTTTTAATTATTTATTATACTGCT
>JAOZTL010000206.1 GCA_029942205.1 Bacteroidales bacterium
ATAAAGCGAAAAAGAAACATTTTGTTTTCATAATTATTGCAGCATTTTAGTATAAATAAAAACGTGATTTTGTTCATCTCCTTACTTATAATTTAAGTGTATGAAAATAGCTATTTACGGAAAGAATTTCAAGAAAGACTTCAACCAGTCGATTGTCGATTTTTTAGATTACATACAAGAACTAGAATTAGAACTTGTCATTTATAAACCTTTTTTTGAGTTTATAAAAAAGAACACGGGTTATTCTTTTGGAAAAACCACGCAATTCAGTAATCACAAAAGCATAAAAGCCGACATCGATTTTTGGTTTAGCATCGGGGGCGATGGAACATTTTTGGAAAGTGTTTCGTTTGTTCGCAACAAGGAGATACCAATTATCGGCATTAATACTGGGCGATTAGGCTTTTTGGCTAATATTTCGCAAGAAAACATCCGTACAGCTTTAGATTCTATTTTTGCCAATGAGTTTAAATATGATTATCGAACCGTATTGCAAGTGGATACGACTGGCGATATTTTTGGAAGCTTCAATTATGCACTCAATGAACTAACGGTACATAAGCGCGATTCCAGTTCCATGATTACAATTCATGCCTATTTGGATGATGAATATTTGAATACTTATTGGGCTGATGGACTAATCATCTCAACCCCAACAGGTTCTACTGCATATTCGCTAAGTGCAGGCGGTCCCATCATTGTCCCAAATACCGATATTTTTATCATCACACCTCTCGCTCCGCATAATCTGACAGTACGCCCGATTGTAGTATCAAGCGAAAATAAACTAACCTTAAAAATAGAGGGACGCAGTCAGAATTTCTTGGCATCACTCGATTATCGCTCCAAATCGTTTAGCTCCGACATCGAGTTTGTTATACATAAAGCCGATTTCAAAGTAAAAACATTAAAATTGAATGATCAGAATTTTTTCAGTATTTTACGCAACAAACTGATGTGGGGGTTAGACAAAAGAACAAAATAAGATTTTCTCCTTCGTTAATGTAAGGTATTCTTTAATGTTGCTTACGCACGAGTGAAACAAGTTTCATAATCAAAGACTTGTCGAGAAATATACTAAATTGTGATAATAATTATGATTCTAAAAATGATTTATTTTTTGTTTTATTGATACACAAAATCCTTGCATAGCCTGTGTTATGGAATAATTTCATGAGTAAAAACAGGCAGAAAAGAAACGTTTTAAACTTATAATTATGATAACATTACAGTACATATTTACATCCGTAAAAGGAGAACTTCTAGCAAAAACAACGTCGAAAAGATCGAAGAGCTTGAACAAAATACAATTTCATTTCGTATAAAGAAAATGCTTAAAGACAGACGAAAAATAATATCCACGTTTTTTATATTTATTTTCATACTCACGGTGTCTCCATTGTATTCACAACAATGGAAAGAATCGCGACAAAGTATCACTAGCGGCATAGGCACGAGCCATTTCATGGGAGATTTGGGTGGTGGCGCAAATGATGCAGCTCACTTTTTAGGTGTCCGTGATCTTGATTTTGTAACTACACGCCCTACACTTACAGCATATTACCGCTATCGGCTTCATCAGCAAATAGCATCAAAAGTAGGATTTACTTATGCCAAAATATCTGCAAACGATGCAGCCTCTGGTTCTATTGGGCGACAATATCGCAATCTTAATTTCCGATCAAATATTTGGGAGTTTTCTGCCAATTTTGAATTTTATTTTCTAAAAGAGCAAGAAATCTCCCGCTATTCATTTTCAAACATCCGAAGCTTTCGGTATTTTAGTGCTTATTTTGTTATTGGAGTCGGTGCTTTCTATTTTAATCCACAAGCCAAACTTGATGGTACTTGGCATAAATTACGCACACTCGGTACCGAAGGACAAGGGCTTACTTACACCGACCCTGTGAGCGGACAAAGCACTCAAGGACCTGAGCTATACAGCCGTATTGCTTTTGCTTTACCTATCGGGCTGGGCTTTAAGTATCAAATATCTCGAAAACTTTCGGTTGGTTTAGAGATAACCAACCGATATACCACGACCGATTACTTAGACGATGCCAGCAATTTGTATTTTGATAATCAGACTATTTTGGATCAAAAAGGTCCCATTGCAGCCCAATTGGCTGACAGACATATCGACTACTTTGGCGACCCCACACCTGTACCTTACGAGAATGGTAAACCCATGCGAGGCAGCCCCGATTATAACGATGCTTATGTGCTAACAACGGCAATGCTCATTTACAGAATAGACTGGACTCCTTGGTGGAAAAAAATAGATAATAATCCAAAAATTCCTCAAAAAGTAAACTAGTATTAAAATATTCGATTTATCACTAAAACTCGACGCAACCAGAACATATCCAGTGGCTTGTGTCTACAAACAACGACAGCCCGAGGGTTTATAAAACTCTCGGGCTGTTTATGATAAGCTCTGTATTCTCAGAAAACAAAAAATCGTCTCATCCTTTTACTTTTCAGTATAAACTTACACCCGTGCGTAAGAAGGTAGAAAACCTTATTTAATTCCCAGTTTTTTTGCTAATGCTTTTGGAATAGCATCTTTATGTACAAAAATAGCAATCGTTTTTATTTGTAAAAAATCATCGCTCATATACAAATAACCATCATACGCATTGCTATCGCCCCACGAGTTTTTGGTTAAATAATACGTTTTCTGATTTTTATCTTTAGCAATACCTGTCAGGTGCATTAAATGATCGTCGGTACTGGTAAGGTTATCGAATGTAAACTGGCGAAATGCGGCAATCCCCATTTTGGTCATATCACTCGCATCTTGATCGCTCAAATCTGCTTTTCCTTTTTTGTGACTGAATGTTTTTTCGCTCACATCACCATCCCAGTCCACCGAAAAGCCGTTGGACAATGCATAGTCTATTGTTTGCATCAACTCATTCATCGGTACGTTGTAATACCTATCGTGCGACCAATTGTCGGGTAGTTCTAGGTCTACCAATTCGTACATCGGGTAGCATGAGTACGAAGTCAATTCGACATAATCCTCGGAAATAAAACCGACCACTTCTTTTGCAAATCTTTTTGGGGTATAGCTTTCTCCTTTATAATCAAACTGCTGAGGTACTACGCCCAAGTAAGCATCCAATACACTATTGAAAGCACGCAACCATGCAGTGGATAAGCGTTTGTTCTTGTTTTGCACAACGGCATCCACTATGCCTTTCAGTACGGCTTCCAGCTCGGAATGCATGTGCTTCGTTTCACCATATTCTAACGCCTGATACGCTTCTTGTGGTACAATGCCAAAACGCCGAATCACATTCGTAACATCGTGTGCTTGTCCGCCCTGCGAAAAATTACCCATGCCATGCACTCGTACATATTTTATAGCTTTATCCGTGTAAGCCATTCGTGCAAAGAATATTTCGGACAAGTCCAGTTCTTCTTTTCCTAGGCGCAATACTTCTGTTTCGATAAACGATGTGGTGGCATACGACCAGCAAGTACCTGTATTGTTTTGTGATTTAACACTACTGGTTTTTACTTGTTTCTCAATCGTGAAATCGGGATGTTCTTGCGCCTGTGCGCTAGTACCGAAACCAATAATTAATAAAAGGGTTAATATCAAAATTAACCAATACAATAAATTTGTTCTTCTCATGATTCTTAATTTTACTGTGAATAAATTTAGGTCTTTCGAAAGTTCAATTAGTAAATGCCGCACTTTATTTGCTTATTTATTAGAACGATAACAAAATATATTTTTTCCTTTTTTTCAAAATCTCTCTGTAAAAGCCGATTAGAGGGTTTTGAAAAAAAAGAAAAATATAAAGTCCATTCAATTAGTCGTTTGAAACATTGCATTTACTAGTTGAACCTTTATTTAACCTTTTGATGTTGCTTCAGACTTCGTTTGTTTTATTATTGTTGCTCATCTATATAACTATGTTCTAACGATTTAGCATATATTCTTATACAAAATGATTGTCATTGAACAAAGGTATGCAATATCCTGCTTATTATCAAAAAGGTCTTCGAGCTCTTTATTGATAATAAAACTATCGCTCATTCGGTATATTTTATTTTTTTCATTATCTTGCGTCTTCTTATTGAAGATAAAGTCTTCGACCTTTTTTAAATAAAAACTAAAATAATAAAAACGACATAGTTAAACAGACTTATAAAAAAATAAAAAAAACAAACACATGACTTCATTTGAAAATATACTAGTAGAATTAAAAGATGACACGCTGTGCATTACCATCAATCGTCCGAAGCAACTGAATGCTTTGAATAAAAACACGATTAGTGAACTAGGGCAAGCCATTCAAGAAGCTTATACCAATCCGCAAATCAAGGCAGTACTACTCACAGGTAGCGGCGAAAAAGCATTTGTCGCAGGTGCCGACATCAAAGAGTTTGCGCATTTTAATGGCGAGCAAGGAAAAGTACTTTCGGCTCATGGTCATCGAATATTCAAAATGTTTGAAGACTGCCCCAAGCCAACCGTAGCTGTAATCAATGGCTTTGCACTGGGAGGCGGGCTCGAATTAGCGATGGCTTGCCACGTGCGTGTAGCGTCGGACAATGCACGCTTTAGCCAGCCAGAAGTAAGCTTGGGCGTTACACCTGGGTATGGCGGCACACAACGGCTGGTGCAACTTATCGGCAAAGGCAAGGCAATGGAGTTGCTCATGTCTGGCGAAATGATAAAAGCAGACGAAGCCTTACGCTTGGGTTTGGTTAATTATGTATTTGCACCTGCCGACTTGCTGAACGAAGCAAAAAAACTAATTGCTAAATTCACCAAACAGTCGCCTGTTGCTATTCGTGGGGTCATCAAGGCGGTAAACGATTATTTTGTTGGTAACCTAAACGGCTTTGATTCAGAGATAGAAGAGTTTGGGAATTGTTTTGATAGCGAAGATTTCACCGAAGGAACAACCGCTTTCCTTAAACGCAGAAAAGCTAATTTCCCAGGAAAATAAGGTCTCCGATTTTTTTTAATGTTGCTTACTTCATCAAGTTAATACTAGCGGATTATTAGTAAATTATCTCTTATTTGATACTGATATTAAACAAAAAAAAATAGAAAGAAAATCAGCAGATTTCTACATAAAAAGCATTGTTTTTAACAAAAAATCTTTCTATTTAGGAACATAAATTAAATAAGCTAATGAGTTAGGCTAACTTGCTTTGTTCTTTAACGACTTAAAAAGTCTGCCAATAGCACCGCTATTAAAGGATTTTTAAAGAACGTTAAAGGACATAATAATTGATTAACCACAAGTTTTAACTTCATAAAGTATAATTACACACTTGTAAAATTATTAGGCTGAATGGTGAAATTATGAAACCGTTCATTTGTCATCTACAAACCGCTTCATATCGGCAGCAAAGGCATGAGGTACAAATTTACTTGCATCACTTTTATATCGAACAATTTCGCGAACAATCGACGAGCTCAAAGACGAATGTTCGGGCATGGTTAGCATAAAAACAGTTTCGATATGCTCGTTCATCATTTTGTTCATTTGCGCAATGGCTCTTTCGTATTCAAAGTCACTAGACGTACGTAATCCTCTGAGCAAGAAGTGTGCATCGTTTTTAGTACAAAAGTCGATAGTCAATCCTTCGTAAACCTCAAAACGCACAGAAGGCACATCGGTAAATGTTTTTTTAATCCACTCTAGTCGAGTTTCTAACGGAAAAAAGCCTTGTTTTTGCGAATTATACCCTATGGCTATAATTACTTCATCAAACAAAGGAATGGCTCTACGCACAATCGATTCGTGCCCAACAGTAAACGGATCAAACGATCCTGGAAATACAGCTATTTTTTTCATTAACATAATATTTTCCTCTTTAACGGTTTTAGGATCGAGCGTTACAAGCAACATCAAGCAAGTTTTCTCGACACTATTTTTCGGCATCTAAGGTAAGTATTCGATCAGTATTTACAAAACAGATAGAAAACAAAACATCAAAAAAAGTTTTTCTCCAACGATAGAACGTTAAAAAATGTTATAATTTCAGTTTTTAAAATTCAATCCAAGCAAGCACTTGTAGCAATTAATTAAGCAGAATAACAGCAACAGATTTATATGCTGAAAATTAATAACCGAGTTCATGTAATATTAATTCCAATTATAGAAAAATGGTGCATTTTTTGTATTTATAATTCAGCTCAATCATG
>JAOZTL010000207.1 GCA_029942205.1 Bacteroidales bacterium
AGAGACAGTCGTTCTTCTATTTTTTTCTACAAAAATACAGATTTTTTTTGAGACCTTCCTTTTCTCTTTCTACTTTAAAAATCTTTTTTTCAGACAAAGAAGATCCTATTCGTCAAGTTTAATTTTATTTTTATCCAAGTAATTCTCGAAATTTGTATAATTATTTTTATTCTCAAAATACCTTCTCCAATGCAGACTGATTTTCTCCCAGCTATTCTTGCTCTTTTCCCAGTATTTTTTATTTTCAGACAATTGCCAGTAACGATTAAAATACGCTAGTTCTTCATCCAATTGATCTGGTTCGGATAAAACTCCAACTGGCACTTCATGTACTAAGTAGCTAATATCTCTAGCAATTTTACTCATTAGTAATTGCAAGCTCGTTTGATTTTGATCTATATGAAACGATTTTTCAAAAAAATATGCTGTATCAAAATCTCTTTTTACACCAATCTTTTCTAGAAATTTCTTTTTCAGATTGAAATCTGAATAGAAAAATTGTTCAAACTGCCCTATCCATTTAATTCCTTTTGCATTATTTTCTGTGAAATATTCAATGAGTCTATGAATAATAATTTCTTTAAAAAGAGGGTGTTGAATTCGGATAGTTTTACTGGACACCTCGTCTCCATTATTGAAAATAATTTGTGATTCTTCTTCAAACGTTAAATTACAAACATCTTCTATAAAGTGATTGACAATTATCTTTTGTTGAGTTTTTAAGTAAAAAATAAACTCTTTCAATAAAAGATTTGCTTTCTTTTTATTCCCACTCAATCTCACTTGGTTATATTCGTGCCAAGGTTTCGTTATTTTATTATATTCCACAGAATCAATCATTTTCCTGCTTTGGTTATTATAAAAAGATGTGCGCATGCCAAGAAAGGCAGCGAAGCGTCTTCTTTTTAAGCCTTTGAATATTTGATGCTGCTTACGCATTGATATAAAATAATAATAAATCACTGATTATAAGAGTTTTTATACCAGTGCGTAAGCAATATCAAAAAGAAAGCCCTCTATAAGGATTTTAAAACGCCTGTGCGCTCATTGAATTCGTTGATTAATTCATCCCAACGCCCAACTTGATGGAACATCGTATCCCAAATTTTGCGATCGTACCACAATTGCTCCAAGTCTTCCAACTCTTTGGCTTGTTGTTCTATCCACGTGAAATATTTCAAATTGTGTACCGCACGCCTGTCTTGATAATTTAACTCACGCATATTATCCACTCCTTGCCCTAGCATGCATCGGTCTAAATCACGAGCAGCTTGCATTTCGGTGTATGCTCCACGTTCTTCTGTTAATTCTTGAAGGCGTGATCCGTACATTTCTACCGAATCGGTAGCAATGGTTAGTATGATGTCGTCGCTGGTCATTTCGTAATATTTGGCTGTTTTGATTGCCGAAAGTAAATTCCCTATTCCTGAAATTCCTAATAAATGCAAGTTATCGACCAACTCAGCATCAATGCCTTGTGCTTTCAAATAAGCTTTTCCTTCGGGTTCGTTAAATAAACGTAACAAACGCATTGGATCTTCATCATCAATGGCAGTAATAGCATCGGTGTTTTTAGAGTTATGAATCCATGGAATATGCTTATCTCCAATACCTTCGATACGGTGTGCGCCAAATCCATTACGTAAAATGGTAGGGCATTGCAAGGCCTCCGAAGCAACCACTTTCAAATGAGGATGTACGGTACGCAAGTAATCGCCAGCAGCAATCGTTCCTGCCGATCCTGTAGCCGAAATGTAGGCAGCCAATTGGCTATCGTCTGTTTTCAGCATGTCGTATACTTCTTCGATTGCATTACCTGTAATGTTGTAGTGCCATGCCGTGTTTCCAAATTCATCGAATTGATTAAAAATAACAATGTCGTCTCTCGTGCGGCGCAATTCCCAACATTTGTCATAAATTTCTTTCACATTCGATTCGCTTCCTGGCGTAGCAATTACTTCCGAGCCCACTTTGTCCCGTAGCCATTCAAAACGCTCACGACTCATTTCTTCGGGTAATATCGATATTGATTCTGTTCCCATTAATTTAGAATCGAACGAGCCACCACGGCAATAATTTCCTGTAGAAGGCCATACTGCTTTGTGAAATGAAGGATCAAATTCGCCAGTAATAATGCGAGGTGCAAGGCATCCGTAAGCAGCACCTACTTTGTGCGAGCCCGTAGGAAACCACTTGCCCACCATCAATACGATGCGTGCATCCACACCTGTAAGTGCTTTGGGCAATTCGATATAATTAGGCTTACCAAAAAGCCCGCCTGTTTCTTTTGCTTCATTTTTCCAGGTGATCCGAAATAAATTCAGAGGATTAAAATCCCATAAGCCAATGTTTTTCAATTGTTCTTTTACTTTCTCAGGGATTAGTTCCGGATTCTGTTGTTGTGCAAAAGTGGGTAAGATAATTTTGCGTTCACGATACCGTTGTACTGCATTTTCTAATGCTGCTTTATTCGTGATGTTTTCAATTGGTTGGATCATATAAATATGTATTTATTGGTGATTAATTTTATTTTTAAATTAGATTTAAGACCGTCACAACACTTCGTTAAATTATGAATTAAAAATACAAATTTTCAACGACTGATCTTAAACAAACAATGCTTTTCAATTTCATGTAAATCAAATAGCTACAGAAACTTAATAAATTATCAATATAAATCAGTAAGTTAAATTATAATCAAGCAGTGTAATAAATCATTAAAACATAGCTATATAAATGAGCAAAAATAATAAAACATACAAAGTCTGAAGACTTATTTTTTTACCCAAACGGCTTTAGCTCCTTGCATAACGACATGCATTTGTGCTGCCAATTGCAATTTTATTTCATCAAATTCGCTTTCATTGATCGAATAATCTCGTATACGGAATGTTGTTTTATCGATGGTGATGTCCGAATTGTTTTGAGAAAAAACCAGCTCATCGCTATGTTCTGTCAATTGATAATTTTGCTGATCGTCTTTGTAATGCAGCATGCTTTTGCTGTCTAAATAATAGCAAAAAATATCCGCATCAAAAGCCTTTCGATTCAGATACAAGTGAGGTTTTTCTCGGTATGGCGCACCCAACGATGGGCAGAATGTTTCACAGTTTCCGCACTCATTACACCAGTCGGCAATGTGAATAATCTGTTGGGATTGTGTGATTTCGAAAATCGAGTCGTGAGGCGTTTGCAGCAAATCGTCTTCAAACACCAGTTTTTGCAATTCGTAGCGAGCAGGCTCTACTTCGTAAGCAAATAAAGCTAAATTAGGACAAAGCGTGGTGCAAATATTACACACTTCGTCGCAAAGCAAGCAGCGTGAAGCCTCCAGCATGGCTTGATTTTCTGTCAGTGCCTGGGATACTGGTTCAAAATTTCGGCGTTCATCCAAAGATGTTTCTGTGATTTTTTGAGCCGCCACACGTTTCGTTTTGCGCATCATTAAATGATGAACCGATTGCGAATACCTGCTTTGGTTCTGTTTCGTAATGAAGTTTTCGCCGTGTTTGGCGATGATGGCTTGCGCTGCTTTTCGCCCATCACCAATGGCATTAATGGCAGTAGAAGCACCACGCATGGCATCGCCTCCGATGAATATTTTATCTAATTTGGTTTGGTAATTACCATCCGTTTGTAACGATGCTTGATCCACAAAATTAATATCCAAATCTTGCCCTACGGCAGGAATAAGCGTATCGAACGGAATCGTAAAACCAGAATCAGGAATTTCGATGGGGCGTGCTCGTCCGTCAGCACCTTTTTCACCCAATTGCATCCGCACGCATTGCAGCCAGTTGAGTTGTCCGTTTTCGGCACTTATTTTGACAGGCGACACCAATTCCATAATCTCCACGCCTTCTGCCATTACCGCTTTTATTTCGCCCAAGTCGGCAGGCATTTGCTGAATCGTTCGTCGATACACAATGCTTACTTTTCCTTGTTTTCCTACCAATCGGTAAGCCGTGCGAGCGGCGTCCATAGCCGTATTTCCGCCACCAATAATGATGACTTGATCGCCTAGTTGTATTTTTTTATTGTTTTTCACATCAAACAAAAACTGCAATGGGTTTCTTACGTCTTCCGAGTTGATGCCTTCGATGTGCAATTTGCTTGCAAGCTGTGCGCCTGCTGCCACAAAAACGGCATCGTTTGTTTCCTGCAATTCATTAAAAAAAGCAGTATTTACTTTTTGATTATATCGAATCGTAACGCCTTGTTCGATGATTAAATTCACGTCCAAATCCACGTCTGCGTCCGTCAATCGAAACGAAGGAATAGCACCAGATACCATGCCGCCATGTTTTTCTTTTTGCTCATAAATCACCACAGAAAAGCCTGCTTTCGTTAGGTAATAAGCGCAAGACAAACCCGCAGGACCAGCACCAATTACTGCCACTTGTAATTTGTTTTTCTCGGTTACAGGTTTCAATTCTGCTTTGGCATTTTCACTCACAAAGCGTTTAATTTCTCGAATAAGTACAGGACTATCGTAATTGATGCGTGTGCATTTGGTTTGGCACACGTGATCGCAAATTAATCCCGTAGTTACAGGAAAAGGGTTTGTGTCACGAATCACTTCCAATGCTTTGTCAAAATCGCCATTGGCAGTATGAAACATGTACATTGGAATGTTTTGATTTGTCGGGCAACTGTCTTCGCATGGTGCATACGCACAATCAAATAAGCCAAGTTCACGGCTTGTTTTGATACTCGGACTATGGATTTGTGTTTTCTGGTACTGTTTATCTGCAAGTGTTTGTGCTGCATAGTTTGCTAAATTATCCAATCCATTTAAACTTACATCTTCGTGTTTATTATTATTATTTTGATTAATAAAATCATTAATCGAATACGATTTACGTGTGGCTTCCCGTAGGTTTTCGACATACTGTTGCATGCGTCCATAGCCGCCTGGTTTCAGTAAATCCGAACAAACCGTAATCGGGTATAAATCACAAGCCAGCGTGTCGGTTACGTTGTCGGCGTGTATGCCTGCCGAGAAGCTTGCATCCAGTTTGCCGTCAAATTCTTGCTGTAATTTATGCGCAATATTAATAGAAATAGGATGCAAAATGCGCCCACTGGCGTACATCATTTTTTCTTTTGGATCGAATACCGTTTTATGGTTTTCGCTTTCAAGTGTATTCGTTAATTTGATACCAAATTCCACGCCTACTTCGTCTGCTTTCTGTTGTAAATTACGGATAATAGCCGTTGCTTGCTCGTACTTTATATCATGCTCAAAAGCCTCATCGGGTACATAAGTATCAAAGCCCGATTGTTTGATAATGCCTTGTAGCGTTTCTTTTCCCAGCAAAGTAGGATTAAGCTTGATGGTGGTATGCAGTTTTTTTTCGGTAATTAAATAATTTCCAATTTGTTCTATTTCATCGGAAGGGCAGCCATGCATGGTCGAAAGCGTAATGTTATTCGACATCATAGGGCTTATTTTTAAATCAACCACTGGAGGATACAAATCTTTTATGTCCTCTATTTTTTGCTGCAACTCAATGGATGAGTCTTGCATTTTCGCAAAGAAGCGTTGTACATTTTCTTGTTGCATGCCAGCATAGTCATAGCCAGCACTCATGTTGAAAATCATTCCCAATTGATCGGTATCGTTCCAGCCAAATTTATCGTGCAAAATGTGAATTAAAATCCATGCATTCAAGTATTGATCGATGGTTTCGTCTATTTTTAACTCTTGACTCCATTCGCAATTGTAGCCTTCGTCTTGCATGTCGATACACGGTTTGGATATTTCGAGTTCGTCTAGTGTTTGTATCGTTTTCAGCTCGATGTAGCGTGCGCCTACGAGCCATGCCGCAACAATGTTTTGTGCCAATTGCGAATGTGGACCAGCGGCAACTCCTAGAGGGCTTTCAAGCATTTGCCCATAGCGATAGAAACGAAAAACTTCATCATACAATGGGACAAAAAATAGGTCTTCGGAAATTCCAAAAATATGTCTTTCTTTATTATGCTGATTTAGAGCTAAGCTCACTAGGTCTCTAAACGAAACGAGGCTAAAATGATCGGTCATTGTGGTGTATAATCTCCTGCTGATAAACCGGAAATAATTATTTCGCCACTTGCGTCAGATGTTATTGTGTTGGGGCCTTGAACGGAACCGTCGTTATACGTAACTTGATGATTTATACTGGCATCTAA
>JAOZTL010000208.1 GCA_029942205.1 Bacteroidales bacterium
ATAATTGTAAAAGATATTGAAGAGAATTTTGTTTTTACAGATTTAGATGCAGATAATGAATTATTATGGACATTATTAACATATAGTGGATATTTAACAACAAGAGAAAAAGTATCAAGAAAAGAATATGAAATCGTAATTCCAAATTATGAGATAAAAACTGTTTTTCAAGATACAATTATAAATTGGTTGAAAACTGATGTTAAAATTATAAAATCATTACTACAAAACACTGCAAATTATTTAATAAATAATCAAATAGAAAAATTTGAAGCTGGATTTAAAGAAATAATTGGAGATACATTTAGTTATTACGATACAGCAAAAAACAATGAATATATTTATCATTCCTATATTTTAGGATTGCTTGCAATAATTGGCGATGATTATATCATAAAATCAAACAAAGAAAGTGGTAACGGAAGATATGACATTATGCTAATCCCTCACGACAAGTCAAAAAATGGAGTAGTAATTGAAATAAAACAAATTGAAAAACAGAAAGATAAAGAAGACAATGCAGATTTCTTTAAACGAATTAATGGAATGATTAAAACTGCATCATCACAAATAGATAAAAATCAATATTATAAAGAGCTAATTGAGAATAAAATAAAACTTGAAAATATTATTAAAATTCCGATAGTTTTTGCAGGAAAAGAACCGTATATAACGTTGATTGAAGAAAAAAATTAAAGAACATATCATTTAGGCTTCGTTTTGCATTTTTTGCAAAAAAAACGATAAAATGAAGCTTATATTGGACTAACTGGAGCTTGCTAAAAGTGAGAATTTTATCTATGGAGTTTCAATAATTATTTTCAAGGAAAGTCTGTTTGTTTTTTAGGAAACAATCTAATAAACTGTGTTTTAATTTGTAATTCGTATTTTATAATTTAACGAAGTGTTGAGTATATATAAATTCACATTATCGAGTAATTCCAAAATGATATATATTCTTTTCGATAAGCTATTATTGCAAGCATTTTATTCAGTGTGTGAGCAACATCAAAAGGTCGCAGACCTTAAATTAGGTGCATTAATTTTATATCCAATTCGTTTTCTATTGCGGTGATAAAGCTCAATTCGTCCAAGTATGTATTAAAATAGTCCAAAATATCCTGCTTATCAAATGCAGCATCAGCAAATAACTGTTTGAGGCGGCGTATTTGTCGAGCCCTTTCGGTGTATAAAGCAGGATGGTTGAGTCCTAGAAAATCAATCAGTTGTGCCGCTTCTTGGTCGTCGGTTTGGTTTTCGATATACAAGCCATCATGGTAGCTAATCCGCTGATTCAGTTGCTCTTGATCTTGAAAAAATAGGCTTTCTAAGAAACCAGCTTGGACGTATTTCTCGTCCTTTTTGTATAAATTAGCCGATCGCAGTACCGCATAATAATTATAATAATCGTCCTTATACTTTTTAGAAGAATCAAAATGCTCCACTTCAGTAGCATCCAGAGGCTGGATGTATCGCTCGGTGTAAGCACAAAAATTCTTTTGCTCCTCCAGCAATGCTTTCTTTAATGTCGCATTATTCTTGGAACTATTCTTACGATAAGTAAGTTTTTTCTGTAAAATTTCAGATTGACTACTTTTTACTAAAAACTGCATAAATAATTGATTTCAATAGATTTGTAAGAGTACGTAAGCAACATTAAATAGCACGAAATGCTGTGCGAGAGTAACATCAAAAAGCTTGCAGACCTTATACATCAAAATTATATTGTTGTCCTATTTTATTTATTCGAGCGATAAGCTGTTGTTTTTCGGTTTTGTTGGTTTGTAATTTCAATTGCTTTCTTAGCACAACGTACTCCTCCCATACGGCTTGTCCTTTGCGCCCCATCACGTTTTTCAGTTTAAAGTCTTTGGTAAGAATATCATTTGGGTCGTCGCCAATGGGAGCGAGTCCTTTGTAAGCATCTACCGAGCCGTTGGCGTTCCATTCGAGTACGATTCGTTCGGAGGGTTCAAACTGAGCCGCAACGATGGGGTTGTGTGTCGAAATAAAAAACTGCGTATGGCTTTGTCCTTGATTAGTTTGTATGATTTCTTGGTAAGTTTCTACCAAATCAAACAAGAAATCGGGGAATAAGCTGTTCTCTGGTTCGTCTAAAAATAAGAATCCTTTTTGGATATTTCGGTTAAAATATAAGGAATAAATATGCCCAACACGAAAAATAAAATTACGAATACCTGTACTCAGTTGATTATAACCAATGTGTTGCTTTGTCTTTTTCAGTCGAATGTATGCTTGCAAATTGTCGGTAAGTTGTACTGGGTTGCTCGCTGTTTCCAGATCAAACTCCAAGCCAGCAGGGCTTAATATCCGATTCCATAAGTGTGCAATGCCTTCCAGTATTTTAGGATTTTGTTTATCAAATTCTTCGATCAGCTCACGTTTGGTTTTGTTTAGGTTTTGTTCTCGATTCTCGAATTGTTCACGTTCATTTTCTCTTTTTTTGATTAGATAAATGAGTATTCGCCAAAATTCGCTCACTCTATCGTCGGACACGGTATGGCGAAACGGAAAAGATTTAAACAATTCTAGTGCTTTGTTTAAATCCGTTTCGGGTACGTCGCTCACTTGTTTGTATGAATTACTATCGCTTTCGGCAGGGGCATACACAATCAAATCGTCAGCATTTGGCTGAAATTGCAAACTTTCTTTCAGTTTGGCTAATTTATCAAAAATAAGGTGATAGCTTTCAAATTGTTCTATTTTAGCCTTAAAGTCAAGCGGATTACGTATGATTGCCAATTGCGAAATCCAGTCTTTTTCTTGGTCTATTTCGGGATTATACCACAATGGGCTTCCTAAATTTTCGGAGATTAAATAATAAAACTCCTTATTTTCATGATTTATTTTAGCTACCAGCAAGTGCATATCCGCAAATAGCGTTTGATTACTAGCCAACTGGGTGGTCAAGTCGTTTAGTATATTCAATATCGTAGATTTGCCCGTTCCGTTGCGCCCGATGAAACAAATACGGTCGTGTGCTTTGCCTGCACCATCGGTAAAGTCTAAATAAATGTTTTCAAACTGTTGATAATTGTGGATATGAAGTTCTAGTATTTTCATTTGCTAAAATATTGTTAGTTCTTGAAGCTGATTGGCACAAGGTCTTCGACCTTTTTGATGTGGCTTACGCATGAGTGAAAATGCTTCCTTTATCAAGGTCTTCGCCTTTTTGATGTTGCTTACGCACAAGTAGAAATGCTTTCTTTATCAAGAAATAATTATCACCTTAATTCTGTCCATCTCTTTAGCCAATCTCGAATCTATAATTTTGTTTACAAATTTAGGCATAAAGTTTTAAAAAAACAATACTATTATTTTACGCTATCAATTTTTTTAGACTAAGATCGAAGAGTTTATTCTTTTTCGGTGTTCGGCTTAAATAATGAGTGTAATATTTGTATTAATTTATCATCATTAAGCGGTTTGGTGAGATACTCATTGCTACCAGCTTTAAAAGCACGCTGTATGTGCGACTCTTCGGTATAATTAGATAAAGTAATAATAGGAATAGTTGGTTTATACGTTTTTAGAACACCAACAACCTCATATCCACTCATTAGTGGCATTTGAATATCTACGATCACCAAATCAAAATCGTATTGTTTAAAAAGCATAATGCCTTTGCGAGGCGTTAGCGCATATTCTGAGATGATGTTGTGCTGTAAAAGTGTTTCGTGTGTAAGTGTTGCATCATTTTCGTTATCGTCAATAATAAGCACTTTTTTACCAAAATAGTTTTGTTTACTCTGTTCTTTGATAGTATTTTTTTTATCAATATTTATTTCAAGTCCAATAACAAGTACATCATCAACTTGAGGATAGTCTTTTTTCCAACTTAAAAAGTAATTATTTAAAATCGTTTTTTGTTTTTTTGCACTTTTTGAGAAGCTTTGGTTTATGGCATCATTAAAGCGTTTGTTCATTAATTTTCGTCCTTTATTGCCACCTATTTGGTCAGCAAATCCATCGGAGAATAAGTATACTTTATCGCCATGTTGAATATTGCGTGTATGCGTAGTGAATTGTCCTTCTCGTCGGCTCGAAAAACCGATAGGAATAGAGTCTCCTTTGATGCGTTCAAATTTTGGATACAGCGGATTGGGTTGAATAACGATGATAGAGCCATAAGCTCCTGCAAATTCAAGTAATCGCTGTTTGGTGTTTATCACACAAATACTGATGTCCATACCTTCGTTAGAATCGCCAGATTGTCCTGTTTGTTTCAGTACCGATATTACCCTGTTTTTCAGCTCGTTCAGAATTAGGGTAGGTTCACTTATTCGTTGATTATTGACAATATCGTTGAGTGATGCAACGCCAAGCATACTCATAAAAGCTCCAGGAACACCGTGCCCAGTACAATCACCTGCTGCAACGATTATCTTATTTTTGATTTTAGACATCCAATAGAAATCACCAGAAACAATGTCTTTTGGTTTATACAAAATAAAATAATTGGGTATGACTTGCTTGATGAAATTTTCGTGCGGAAAAATGGCTTGCTGTATTCTGCTGGCATACACAATGCTGTCTTGTGTATGTTTACTGTGTTTTTCTAGTGCATCTCGTTGTTTTTTTACGAGTTGCATTTGTTTTTCAAGAATCTGTTTTTGTCTGTCTTTTTGTATTCCATCAGCATACAGTTGGTCATTCAGTTCTAGTAATTTTCTATTTGTTTTGTTTTCTTTTTGTTCCCTATTTTTTTGGGAAGTAATGTCTTTAAATGAAATAACTTTAGCTTTTTCTTTGGTAGATAGCTGAAAGGAATTGACTGTGATTTCTACGTCTAGTTTACTTTCATCATGGCATATAAAAACCGCTTCACCTGAAACAAAAACTGATTGTTTCTGTAAAATTCCCAATTTGCTTATCGGTTGATGGATTATTTGTTCTTTATTCGTTATTTTTAATAGCTCAACTGCTTTTTTATTAATAAAAATAAGCTCCTCTTTTTTGTTTAATACAAGTAATCCTTCTCCCAATTTATTGGCTATATTGAATAATTTAAGGTTTTCTATTTTTGATTTTTGATACACATGAATAAAATAATGAGCGACAATAAATAGGAATAAAATAAGAATAGTTATAATGAGCAATTGTTTATTGAAAACACTATACATTAGTGCCAGCTTTTGGTCGTTAATGTATTTAATTGAATAAGCAATTTGTTGATTTTCGATATTTTTTATAGGTATAAAAACTAAAGAATAATATTTATCATCGAGTGAGGCAGATAAAACAAAACTTTTTGATTTTTGTAGTTTCGTTATTATTCGAGAAAAAATTTGCTTATTTATTCTTTCTATCGTGTTGAGTGAAAGAATACTGGTATCCAGGCACTCTGCTAGTTGCTTGGGACACAAATAATCGGGATTGAGGCGACTTATTTGGTAATCCGCATAGTTGTTTTTTAAATGCTTGTCTTCGATAATCGATTTTTTGAGCATAAATAGATATTGGCTAGAGTCTTTTTGACCAAATATTTTATGTGCATTCAAAGAAATCCCGAGTTCTACACTACCCACAAATCTTGTTTGCTTATAATATAGTGGATACACCAGTCGGTAGCCAGCAAAGGTGGAGCCTATTTCAAACCCTTCGGTTTTCTGACGAATTTTGTGTGAAATATTAAGTGTTTGCCGTATATGCGTTAATGAATCACCAAACATGTCTGGTTGTTGCAACCGAAGAAAACTAATATTATTGGGTAAATGAAATTGCATTTTATCAAGTCCATAGCGAGCAATACGTGAATAGCTGACTTGTATTTGATTGTATAGTTGTTGGCGAATAGTATCCCTAGATGATCTATTTCCTGTAGCAGCAGCATCACATAAGCTTACTACTTCGGGTTTATTGATTACTTCGGAATAAAAAATAGAAGCTGTTCGTTCAAAATAGTTCGTTGTTTCGTTTAGTCTGTTCTGGTGTTCTTGCAGCAAGTAGTTATAGTGCAGGTTTTGGCGATCAATAAATGCTTTGTTGGTAAATACATAAGTTATGTAAAAAGTAAATAAAAATAGAACAGTATAGATAATAATCTGTATGTATTTTTTCATTATCGCTAGGTGTTGAAACTTATTTTATTTGGCTCTATTCCAGAATGTTGTTGGTCGATTTTATTGAGTTTTGGTCTAAATT
>JAOZTL010000209.1 GCA_029942205.1 Bacteroidales bacterium
ATGTGGCTAGTAATAAAACCGAAGCAGGACAAATTCAAAATCGCCGTGTGGAATTTAAAGTGATAAAATAGAGACAAATATTTATCATAAAAAAAAACACTTAATTTACTGTTAAGTGTTTTTTTTAGCATTTCGTGCGTAAGCAATATTAAAAAGGTCGAAGACCTAGGTGAAAATAATTTGCGTATTTTCGCCACCACTCATTTCATAAAACTCTCCGATAGTGATAATACTGTTTACACCGTCCCACAAATCTTCTTTTTTGAGTTTAAACATATCGATTGCTAGTTTACAAGCGTAAACTTTACCGCCACCAGCATCTATCATTTCCAAAAATTCATCAACAGGAGGCATATCAAGCTCTTCCATGCCTTTTCTCATCATGGACGATACGCCAGCCTCTACGCCAGGCAGCCCTCCAAGCCAGGTAGGGAACGCTAATCCACCAGGCATCCGCATTGCAGGATTTCCTACACTTGCAGTATGGAGGCTATTCATTTGTTTTTTAGTGATTCCGTCAAGTCCAAAAAAAGTAAAAAATAAGTTTGTTTCAATACCTTCCATCACAGCACCATTTGCCATAACCAAAGCAGCATATACATCTTCAAGTGTACCTTTAGCACAAATTAAGCATACTTTTTTTAGTGGATATTTTTCTTTTTCACTCATAATTTTATATTATTATGTTGGATTTTTTATAATAAATAAGGCTTCGACTTTTTTTGATGTTGCTTATGTGATTGCATAATGTATATTAAGTTATATATTTTTATAATAAATTACTTATGATGGAGATTTTGTATGCGTAAGCTACATCAATAGAACGAAGTGCTAAATGCAACTAGTAGGCTTGGCTACACCAGCTAGTTTGGTTGCTTTTTTGAGAGGCGCACCAGGAAAAAGTTTGTAAAACCCTTTGATGTCTACAATTCCTGATTTTCCGATACCACGAATGGTTAAATTTTCACCATTACCTATTTTTGTACGAATGAAATTTAGTACTTCATAATGTGTATCCGTAATTTCTATTCCTTCTTCTTTCGCCATGTCAGCAGCGATTTTTTTTGTCCAATCTGTACTGTTTACTAAGTATCCATCATCGTTTACTTCTATTGAAACTCCTGCAAATGTTTTTGTTGCCATATCTATTGTCTTTTTAGTTATTAATTTATTTATACTTTAAGGTCTTCGACCTTTTTGATGTTATTTATATATTTGTGATAAAAATTTTATAATTAATGATTTATAAAGAAATAATTAGCTATTTAAAAGTTTGTATTCTACTGAATAATATAGATTTACAGAATTGCGTAAGCAATATTAAACAGGTGAAGACTTTATAATTTATTAGCCACAGTAAGCATAAAACCCATTTTTTGCCTCATTTCAGGCGATCTCAGTTGCTTAAATAATTGCCAAAGTGAGTATTTTGGAACTTCTTTTATTTCAGTGGTTTGATATGCATTTATCGCTTTATTGATATTCGTAATCATGTCTGGTGTGGTTACGTTTTTAACCATGTCCATCATTGGTATAATAATGTCTGTCAGGTCTCTCAGATCTTGTGCCGTATAGTTCAGTAGTACCTTATCAATAACTTTTGCAAATTCGCGAATAAACTCAAAATATCCTTTTTGTTCAAATTCGTGTAATTGATGTACAGTGTCTATTCCTGCTTGCTGAACGATAGGAGCTAAATCTTGCATTAAGTCCACACTACTTTCAAACATATCAATCATATCGTTGAAATTATCAATATTTTTGATTAATTTCATGGCCAATCGAATGGCCGAGTCTGCATCAAATTCGACATTTGCGGCATCCAGTTCAGCAACCGTCGATTTGAAAAGATCTTTGCCGATAATGGACAGGTCGTCGAACAAATCATTTTTCTCTTCTCTGTTCAGTCTTTGAGTATTTACTTCAGACAAAACAAGATCGAGTTTTTGATTCATAACCTGCATTTGATCTTGTATATTATTTTCGGTCATATTTTTTTTACTTTTAAGATTCATGAATAAGTTTAGACTTCATTTATTTTTTGTTATTTTTATTGATTTTTTATCATGTATTTATTAAATAAAACTACACAAAACAATAGTAAAAGTATATGAAGCCTAAAGTTACAGAAAAAGTTTTTTTATAACTTTTTTCCAGCCATTTGCATTTCTGCTTCTATCGGCATTTCTTTTCCTTTAAGTAAAACATGCCAGTATATCCATCTGAAAATCAGTTTTCCGTAGTGGTTCATTCTGGTAACTTTCAGTAGTCCGAATGGTCCAATGCCAGGAAAAGGGAACGAACCAGCAAGCGGCTCTGTGTCGTAGTTAAAATCGATAAGTGTACCTTTTCCATATCCCGTTTCGATGTAACAATTGGCATGCCCGTCAAAATGTGCTGTAAATGGTCTACCCTGTATGGCACAAAGAAGATTTTCTTCCATAATATCTGCCATGAAGTGTACCACCGAGCCCGCTTTAGAAGTCGGTACATTTGCAGCATCTCCAATAATAAAAATATTATCAAATTTCTCCGATTGTAATGTGTGCTTATCTGTATGAACAAAATTTAATTCATCGCCCAGTCCGCTACGTTCGATCATGGCATCGCCCATGTTTGTAGGTATTGAAATTAAGCAATCGAAAGGGATTTCTATGCCAGCATAATCTACTATTTTCTTTTCTTCGTTGTTTACTTCGGCAATATTGAAATCAGGGATGATATTAATATTCTTTTCATCAAGCAATTCTCCTAACATTTTGGTTGCACGAGGCTTGGTAAATGCACCAGGCAGTGGCGTTACGTAAGTAATGTCTATTTTGTCACGTAATCCTCTTTCGGTAAAAAAGGCATCGGCAAAAAATACGAACTCAAGCGGAGCTACTGGGCATTTATAAGGTAATTCTGCAATGTTTAGTACAAGTTTACCGCCTTCCCATGTTTTGAAATGTTCGGCCAAAGCAGTTGCGCCTTCGATGGTATAAAAATCAAAAATACTTTTATGCCACAAGTTGCCTTTTAGACCAGGAGTTTCTTCAGGAGCAGTTTTTGTTCCAGTGGCTATTATAAGGTAATCGTATTTTAATACCACACCTTGGTCAAGCAAAACTTGATTCTTTTCAGCTTCGATACGTTCTATCGGCGAATAAATCACGTTTACACCTACTGGGAAAAAATCCGATTTCGGTTTTACGACATCTTTTGCTTTATATATTCCGAAAGGAATGAACAAAAAACCAGGCTGATAATAATGTGTTTTATATTGGTCTATAATGGTTATATCCCATTTTTCACGGCTAAGTGTTTTGCGCATTTTGTTGGCCATTATTGTACCTCCTGTTCCGGCACCTAAAATAAGAAGCTTTTTCATAATTGTAGTATTTCAAAATTAATATTAGAGTTTAAATATATAAATCATTAAATAGAATAAAAAGATGATTTTATCTTTTATTGTTCGATTGTAAAGATATTATATTTTCTTGCAATTATCAAAGTGTTGTACAGCATATATTGATAATCAATGAAAAAAATATAGATTATATCTAAATAAAATTAATTTATCAGCAATAGTATTTGTATATAAAAATATTAGTTTTGAATTAAATATGTTATTTTTTTATCATAATTACTTGTTTTAGTTGTAATAAATCCAAACAACATAAGTAGTTGATATTCAGTGTATTATCGAATAGTGCAATGGTGTTTTGCAATAAATATTTTTTAAATATTTTTCGTGTAATTTAAGATTGTGTTTCAGATAAGTTCTAAATAAGATTTTGTAATTTTATGTCGTAAAAAATATTTTTTATATTTATTTTCCCAACAGATGCAACCTTTTCAACTTAGTATCGTAAACTAAAATGTCTCTGTTCCCTTTTAAATAAGTTTGTAATACTGTTTCAGAAGACGTATAGGTGCTGATTATTTTTAAATTAATCAGTAATAATTAATATATTTTAGTATTATTGTCTTTTAATTAAAAAGATTGTTCATTAAAAGAAATTTCTTATAAAAAATAAATTGAGCTTTAATGTTTTTTTTGTGAAATAGTAAAACATTAAATGTAAGCATATTACTTCTATTAAAAGATAATACTGGATTGTAGAAGCGATTTGCTTAGCCATTATTAATAATATTTTTTTGTGAGTTTCGATAAATTGAGTTAATTTCGAGAAATTTAATAAAATTTTTTAAACTGCTTTTTAAGACTTTATAAAAATAATCACGAAACATAAGGTTAAATATTTTTAATTTAATATCAGTTAATCTATTATTTATTAATCTATAAAAAAAGGATCTATGAAGATTAGACATTTACTTTCATTTGCTTTAATTTTTTTATTCTTCGCTAATTTATCGATAGCGCAAGAACCATTGAAACATACAAAAAAGATGTATGTAGACGAAAATGGACGTTTTTATGCGAATAAGCATTTACCCGTTTATTTCTTTATTTCCCACTCTGCCAGTGGTAACGACAAACATTTACTGAAAAGTGAATCATCGCCACAATATTCAAATCCGATGTATTTTGATGTAGAAGGCTACAATACGCTTCGTTCGCCATCCAAAGTGGATACGGTAACCAAAAAAACAATTCTACCAAAATCAGACATTCGTTACGAGGTTTATGCCGACGGATTGGCACCAGTAACGTATTCTAAGTTTATAGAAGCACCACGTTATATTAACGCAAAAGGTACTGTATTCTATGGCGTTGGTTTAAAAGTAGAGCTAAAAGCTAACGATAGAGTTTCTGGAGTCGAAGATGTTTATTATTCGATAAATGGAGCAGCTTATCAAAAGTATGCAAGCCCAGTAGCAATCGCTTCCGAAGGGAATTATACGGTAAAGTATTATTCGGTAGATAATGTTGGAAATGCAGAAGAGCCTAAATCAAAAACTTTCGTAGTGGATATGACAACACCAATTACAACGTATAAAGTAAATGGTGAAATCACGAATGACATCATCTCTCCGAAAGCATCGATTATTTTATCTGTTACTGATAATTTATCAGGTGTAAAAAGAACATATTACTCTTTTGACAAAGGTCGTCCGATTCTTTATACTCGCCCAGTTACCTTGTCGCATTTGAAAGATGGACAGCACAAAATGACATTTTACAGTGTTGATAATGTTAAAAATAATGAAAAAGACGACGGAGCAAGAACTGTTGAGTATGATTTTTATTTAGATCGTTCAGTACCATTTGCAGCCGCCGAAGTAGTAGGCGACCAATATGCAGGAAAACGTTTGTATATTTCGGAGCGTAGTAAGATCAAATTAACATCAACAGACAATAAAGGTGGCGTTAATGTGATAAATTATGGTGTCAATAAATCGGCACGTTCGGATGTATACAACGAGCCATTCGCTATGCCAACTCGAAAAGGTGTACATACTGTTAATTACATTGCAACGGATAATGTAAAAAACGTAACTCCAAATCATCGATTTTCTATTTATATGGATAATGTAGCACCAAAATCAACAATTTATATTGGAACACCAAAATTTACAGACCGTGATACATTGTTTGTAACAAAAGATTCTGACGTAAAATTGGTTGTTTCTGATTACGAATCAGGTGTGCAAAAAGTAGAATATGCCATTGATGGAGATACGTATTTGGAGTACAAACAATTCAACGTTCCGCAAGATGGATTTCATGTGATTAAGTATAAATCTACTGATCGAGTGAATAATGTAGAAACAGTGAAAACGCAAGAAATTTTGGTAGATAATACGTCTCCAAAAATACATGCATTTTTTAGTGTAAACCCAATTGGATCGGAAACTGTAGATGGTAAAACATATAATGTTTATCCTACTTATACTCGTGTATTTCTTGCCGCAACTGACCGTTATAGTGGAACACAAAGCATTATGTACTCCATCAATGGAGGATACATGAAAAGCTATTTGGGAGCACAAAATATTTCGGAAACCAACATGCTAAGTAAAGAAGGTGTGTATGTGGTGAAAATTGTAGCAAAAGACAAATTAGGAAATGCGAGCGAGCATACACTCGAATTTGTTACACGTAAAACAATGAAAGCAAAGGATACCGAATAAATCTTATTTCAGTGTAAAAAAAAGAGCCGATACCATCCTGTATCGGCTCTTTTTTTTTGCTTGATAAGCAAC
>JAOZTL010000210.1 GCA_029942205.1 Bacteroidales bacterium
TTGGGGCATGGGCACCGAAAAATTTGATAAAGTATTCATTGAAGAAGAGCTTGAAAATCGAAAATTTGAAACTTGTTACATAGGCCCCGCTGCCGAAAAATTAGTAACTTACAGTAGCGTTCTCAATACGGCTGCTCGAGCTGCTGGGCGTGGTGGTACTGGCAGTGTAATGGGATCAAAAATGTTAAAAGCGATAGCCGTAAAAGGAACACAAATGCCGACAGTGAAGCATCACAAAAAGTATTTGGAACTACTAGAAGGCGCACGAAAATCGTTTGCCGAAGATACTGAGCGCAAAGCCAACTGGCGGCGTGGCGGTACAGCAAATGCCCTAACAAGCTCCAGCGAACGAGGCACACAGGCTGTCAAAAATTATAGCGAAGGAACATTTGAATTTGCCGACATGATAGGAACGGATGCTGCTCGTGAAAAAATTTGGAAACGAGATTTTGCATGCTATTCGTGTCAATTGTCATGCAAAAAAAGCGGCTTTGCCAAAGGAGCTTATGGCGGAATCGTGCATGATGGTCCAGAATACGAAACAGGAACATTATTAGGTGCAAATTTATTAATTTCTGATTTAGAGGGACTAAACAAGTGCATTACGGTTGCAGATGATTGGGGATTAGACATTATTTCGCTAGGAAATTCTATTGGTTTCTTGATGGAATGCTATGAAAAAAATATTGTTGATCAAATTTTTTTAGACGAAATTGATTTAAAATGGAGTAGCGTAGACGCAACACTTCAAATGATCGAAAAAATAGGGAAAAAAGAAGGAATTGGAATATTTGCAGGAAAAGGCGTAAAAGCAATGGCTGCTGAAATAGGAAATGAAACCAGCAAATTTGCGATCCATGTAAAAGGACACGAATTGGCGGCCTGGAACGTTCCTGCTGCGTCAGAATGGTTTGGTATTTCTTACGTTACCTCCAATCGAGGAGCTTGCCACATGAACGGCGGCACGCCACATGCTCAAAATGCTGCTGCCTTGCGTGACTCTCTTGGAGCTTGCTCGTTTGCTGCTTCATGGTACAAAGAACACCTAGAGTATCAGCACTTTCTGTCGGCAATCACGGGTGTAGAATGGACAAAAGAAGAGTTTGAAAAAGCAGGAGAGCGAATTTTTACAATGGAAAAAATGTTCAATTACAGAGATGGATTTACTAGAGAAGACGACATTTTACCTGATAGATTTTATGAAGATGCATTTACTTATGGTCCAAAGAAAGGTTCTATCGTGGATCGAAAGCAATTTAATGAAGTAATGGATAATTATTATACCGAAAGAAGCTGGGATCTTGTTTCGTCAAAACCAACGAATGAAAAATTAATAGAGCTGGGCTTAGAGTTTACTATTGATTCATAATGGACTAAAAAAAAATATTCATATCAAAATAATGATTTTGTTCGTAAAAAAGAATAAATATGGAACTAGAAACAAAAAAGCGAAATTGGGAAGAAATCATTTTATAAAGTGATACTAAAGTTGCTTACGAATTATTGCACGCTTATGAAGAAGGTAACTTAATTGAACTAGGAAAAGCTTTAAAAATAAATTACGAAAATAGCATTAAAAGTACTGAATTAGATCTACTTACACATCTTAGTGATTTAATGCAAAATATAATGCTAACTAAGTTTTCAAGCGAATATCATACCCAAGAACATTGGGAAAAGATATGCAGATTAAGAGCAGAAATTCAGGAAGATTTAGAATGGAATGATTGTCTTAGTGAAGAGTCTATCAAAAGTGAATGGAATAACGCTTTCAAAGGAGGAAAATATTTAGCTTCCACCTTTGTTGATACCAAACAATTAACAAATTTATCCTGGAAAGAAGTATTTGAAGAGATTTATTCAACAAGCGATTATGGCAAATAAAGATAGTAAATCAATTTTGAGTTATTTGAAGAATTTAATGATTCATATTATTAAATGGAAAACTCAAGAATCAAAAAGAGGACGTAGCTGGAAAAATACAATTAAATATTCAAAAAAAGGAATCTTAGATATTCAAAGTAAAAAACCAAGCCTAAATGAAGGGTTTTTAAAGAAAAACTGGGACAAAACATTCGAAAAAGCAAAAAAAGAGGCAGAAAAAGAAATGGGCGAGGAATCAGCAGTAAATAAACTAAATTGAGAAGAAGTTTTTTCAATAAATACACACTTCTTGCAACAATTATCTTTTCTATTTTTAAATTGTTTTCGTAAAACGAAAAATATGGAACTAGAAACAAAAAAGCGAAATTGGGAAGAAATAATTTTAGAAAGATATACAAAAATTGCTTACACACTTGTGTAGCAATAATAAAGACAGAAGATCTTAACAGAAAATCAGTCTTTTAATAATACTAAATGACTGATTTTCTGCATAATATCATATAAATCTCCAAAACATTTACCTTCTCGTCTGCGTCATTGTTTCGGGCACAGCAATAATATAATTAGCTCTATCCAAATTTTCATCATCCAATTTTTCCACACTTTCTTGATACACCGTGCTTATCGTTTTGATTTTAAGTCCTGGTTTTAGTTTATTAATCCACCAAACAATTCCTTCAAAATTATCTGAATGGTATGCGCCATCAAAATGGAAAAAAAGTTTACCTTTTGACCAGTTTTCAAGAATAAAATGTGCCATTGTTGCATCTTTTGCGGCTTGAGCCATTGGAAATTTTTCATTCACATGCCCTCCCATTCCTTTCATTTTCAGCATTTCAGCATAGCAAGCAACATTTTTATCGTACAATCGCTCCAAGTCTGGACCAATCAATGCTTTTGCTTCATCGCTAAGTTCTTTGAGCCCATCAAAACCTTTTTTGTGTACTACTGAAGCATAACGCCGAGGAATATTAGTTGCGACATAAAGCAATCCATTTTTCTTAGCAAAATCCAAAACTGGTTTATAGTCAGTTTTATAATTTCCCCAAAGTTTGGCTTCCGCTTCAAACTTTTTAGCATCATAAACTCCAGCTAAATACTCATCCATAATCAATTGATTATCAGACTCAAACATTTCCGATCCAATAATTAAATCTTGTTTTTTCACAGCATACAAATCTTTTGTAATTTCATATTGCAGCCAATGAGCTATCGGATCGGTGTGTAATTCACCAAAAAAAACAATATCTGCTTGCTGTATGTCTGCTATCATCTGCTTGTAAGTAGCAACTTTCCCGTTTTGATCGTACAAAATATAGGCAGGCTTATCACTCGAAAAAGCAAAGCCAATAAAAGCAAATAATAAAATAATCCATCCTTTTTTTTTCATAATTAGTTAATTTACAGTTAATAATAAAATATGTATTATAATAGAATATAAGAATCGTTACTGCCAATAACGATAGTTTACAACAGATTCAGACTTCGTCTGTTTTATTATTTTTACTCATTATATAGCTATATTTTAATGATTTATCACATTGCTTGATATAATTATTCGTATTTAGACATAATTTACTGATTTAGTTTGACAATTTATCAAAAAATAAACATCAAAATAGACGAAGTCTGAGATTCATAAATAAACACAAAAATAAACGTAAAATGAATTAAAATCTAGTTTTTATTATACATTTTTTTTTATATCTTTAGACTTCATTTATGAACTTAAATTATATAAACTCATAATTGGTAGTAATATCTAATAAATCAATAAGTTACCTAATTAAAATTCGTGCCTATTATTAAAAATAATAATAAAAACAACATATTGCTTTTCCACAAAGCATAATTAATTTTCAATAACTCACTAAATTTAAAACACATGAAATTAATTCCAAAACTATTATTAAAACAGCTTTACTCTAGAGGTAGCCTTGCAAATGTTGGTGAATATACCAGCTTTAAGGTAAAAAACAGACTGAAAGATGCAAAATTGACAAGTCTTAATTGTGTAAAAATAGACGATAAACGCTATTCGGTTGACGAAATTTTTTTTGATATTGGAAATAATGAATTCATATCTGCCAAAACGATAAACAAATCTAATCCTGTTGATTTTCCATTAAAAAAAACAATTACAATACAAATTAAAACAAGTGTATTACCTGAAGGCAAACACCAATTAAAATTTATCTTTGAGGCGACACCATTTGGAAAATTAGAATTTAATGTTGATGACTCAACCTCAAATACCAAAAGCACCAAAGTTAAAATACCTAGAAGTGAGCTAGATGACTACTCGCTTGATGCTATAAAAGACCGTCGTGTTTTTGCAGAAAGTTATACTGGAGCAAAATTATCGCATATTAGTCAATACTCATTTGATGCACACTCGTTATCAGGTAATTGTGAGCACTTTGTGGGAACAGCACAAATTCCGATTGGATTGGCAGGTCCTATAACCATCAATGGAGAACATGCACAAGGCGATTTTCTCATTCCGATGGCAACTACCGAAGGAACTTTGGTTGCATCCTATAATCGAGGAATGAAAGTACTAAATGCTTGTGGAGGTGTTAAATGTACAATTATAGGAGACTCTATGCAACGTGCACCAGTTTTCATATTTGAAGATGCCCGCGAAGCTCGTAAATTTGTAGAATGGATCAACAAGAACGAAGATAAAATACGTAAACAAGCAGAATCGACTTCTAGTATTGCAAAATTGCAATATATTGATAGCATTTTATCTACAAAATTTGCTTATCTACGTTTTAATTATTCGACAGGCGATGCAGCAGGTCAAAACATGGTAGGACGTGCAACTTTTGTCGCATGTAGTTGGATAATAGAAGAATATAAAGAAGGAGTAATCAAAAATTTCTTTTTAGAATCCAACTTAGCGACCGACAAAAAAGCTTCGCAAATCAACGTAATGCGTACAAGAGGAAAACGTGTTGTTGCTGAAATTCTTCTAAAACGTGAAATTTTAATTGAGCACATGCGTGTTGATCCTAAAAATTTGGCTTATCATGGCTTAGTTGCTAATGTAGGTACAATTTTGTCTGGAGCAAACAATAATGGTTTACATTCTGCCAACGGGATTACGGCAATGTTTATTGCTACTGGTCAGGATGTTGCCAATGTGGCAGAGTCTTCGGCAGGCGTACTTTACACCGAACTGACACCAGAAAATGATTTATATATTTCGATCACGATTCCTTCGCTTATTGTTGCTACTTATGGTGGAGGTACTGGGCTTGCGACACAAACAGAATCATTAGACATGCTAGGCTGTGTTGGAAAAAATAAAGTTCGTAAATTTGCTGAAATCGTTGCTGGTGTGGTACTTGCAGGAGAATTATCACTTGCTGCAGCTATTTCTTCGTCGGACTGGGTATCGAGCCACGAAGAATATGGAAGAAACAGATAAAGTCTTAAATTTCAAATACTTATTCTAATAAAAAAGTCCTACTTATTAAGTAGGACTTTTTTTATAAACACTCATTTTTGTTCAACTAAATGGATAGACAAAATTAACCAGATATTTATTCTGTATTTTACTTAATAGTATAGATTTATAGAATTGTGTAAGCAACATCAAAAAGGTCGAAGATCTTAAAAATCAATGGCAAAGCCTAGCATAAAGTGTGTGCCTGCTTGCGGAAAATATCCATCCATGGTTTGATGTTCGCCTATCTCATAATATCGATATACCCACGCATTACTCTCATATTCAGTATCAAACAAATTATAAACTTGTGCTTTAATATTTATTTTCGCTATTTTCTTTGTAGAAAATCCATAATTAATATTCAAATCTGTTGTACTATACGCATCTAGCGATCGATCGCTATTAGAAGTATTATCAATATATTGCTTTGATACATATTTAGAAATCAATGCTATAGAAACATTATTAGGTAATTTATACTGTAATTGTCCTCCTGCAATATAATTTGGTGAAAAAGCTAAATCTGTTGTTCCTAAAAATTCACTTATTTGCGAGCCCCAATGATCCCAATCGTCTACATATTCAGTAAAATTTTCTATTTTATTTTGACTTATAGTAAAATTAGCAGATAAATTCAAATTACTTGTAATAATCACAGAACTAGATAGTTCCAATCCCAAACGATAAGTTTCGTCCATATTGACCATGATTGGTTCACCTACATTATTAATTTCACCTGTCAATACAAGCTGGTTTTTATAATCCATATAAAAAGCATTCAACTCTGCTACAAAGTTTTGTTT
>JAOZTL010000211.1 GCA_029942205.1 Bacteroidales bacterium
TCTAGTGCCGCTTCTTTACGGAATTGTGTCGCATCGATACAGAACAGAACAATCCATTCGTTTTTTCTGGGGATGGCCAACAGTAATCGGATTAGCAGGCATGGCTTATGCTTGGTATATCATGTAATATTTTATTATAATAAAATATATAAATTGCAATAAAATAATTGTCTGTAAAGACTTCAAATTAAAACATAACTGGTCGCAAAGACCTAATAAATAACGCTTCAAGCGATGGTAAACGATAGAGACTCACAAAAAATAGTCGATTATATGAAAAACTTTGCACGAAAGCATTCCTTATTTGTAATGGCTTACGGAACAGGATGTGGTGCAATTGAAATTCCTCCAACCATGACATCACGTTATGATGCCGAGCGGTTTGGTATACGTGGTGCTGCTACTCCACGACAGGCAGATGTATTATTAATAACTGGTTATCTTGCAACAAAAACACTCAAACGAGTTATCCGAGTGTACGAGCAAATGCAAGGTCCTAAGTATGTTATTGGTTTTGGATCATGTACCATCAACGGAGGAATGTATTGGGATTCGTATAATACGATTAATTTATTAGATAAATACATTCCTGTAGATGTCTACATTAATGGATGTATGCCACGACCAGAAGCTGTTATCTCTGGCTTTATTAAATTGCAACAGCTTATTCAAGATGGAAAAGCGGATGGCTGGAAACACTATCAAGACAATTTAGACGATTACCGAGAGAATCAAAAAAAAGTTATCAAAAATTGGAATATGCCAGATTTTAGCTGGTAAGCAACCTCAAAAAGGTCGAATACCTTAAAATAAATAGAGATTACACTAGTTTATAAATTAGTGTGATTGGAATAAAATGACAAAAAATGTCTAACGAAAAAACACAAAACGAACAAATAATTCTGGATAAGTTATTTGAAAGTTTTAGTAATATAGAAGGATCTGTCCGAAGAGAACGACGAATAGAACTTAAAGTATCTAAAGATCATGTACTTTCTGTTTTATTATATGCCAAAGAGCAATTAAGTTTTTTTCATTTATCGCATATTTCGTGTGTCGATTGGTTAGAAGATAATCAATTTGAACTGATTTATATTCTGTGGTCGCACGAAACTCAGATGCAGTTATTTGTGAAAATACTGATCGATAGAGAAAAACCAGTTGCTCCTAATATTGATTACATTTGGCGACATGCAAATACTTATGAGCGAGAGATTCGTGAAATGTATGGCATTGAATTCAAAGGACTTGTTGGCGAACAAGAATTTATATTAGAAGACTGGGAAGGCATGCCGCCTATGCGACGTGATTTTGACACCAAAGAATATGCCGAAGAAACATTCTTTGATAGACCAGGTAGAGAAGATGCGAAAGATGTACGTGAAGAAATTATTGAGCGTAGTCGAGAAGAATTACCTGATTTTGCAAAAAAATATTCAAGAGATTAAATCGGATCAAACAAGCTAAGGAATTGTTCCGAAATAACTTGACGTTTGTCAATTAAAAAATAAAATAACGTCGTAACTGTCAATTTATTCCATCACAATCCCTAAGTAAGTAGGTGGATAAAATGAACTGGATAATTAAAAGAATCAGACTTCGTCTGTTTTGATATTTATTTTTGTAAGTGTTTTGTATAAATGCGTAAGCAACATTAAATAGCACTTAGTGCTTATATCAAACAGTGTAATGAATTATTGAAATATAGCTATATAAATAAGCAAAAATAATAAAACAGACGAACTCTGAAGTTATATTTTGTTGAATAATATAAATTTACAAAATTGCGTAAGCAACATCAAAAAGGTCGAAGACCTTAAAATTTCTTATGGAGATGAGAGAAAAGGAAACTACATTATATTTAGGACCACAACACCCAGGAATTACGGGAAACATGATGGTCAAGCTGAAAGTAGCAGGCGACACGATAACTAAAGCGACGACGCATGTGGGCTACCTACATCGAGGATTCGAGAAGTTGATGGAACGTCGGAATTGGTTACAAAGCTTCACGATCGTATGTCGTATTTGTGTGCCCGAGCCAGACCCAAATGAAGAAAATTTTTCACGTGCGGTCGAAGAAATAGAAGGGCGTGAAGTGCCAGAAAGAGCAAAATGGATTCGTGTGTTAGTACTCGAATTGGCTCGATTGGCTTCTTACATGCTTTGGTATGGCGGACAAAACGGATCGGGAGGAATGTACACGGTTGGTCAATGGAGTGTTGGTGATCGAAATTACATTCTTGACCTGTTCGAGAAACTTACTGGTGGGCGTGTGTATCACATGTACATTTGGCCAGGAGGAGTACGTCGTGATTTGCCAGAAGGCTTTGCTGATGAAGTATTACGCACGATGGATTATCTCGAAAAACGATTTGATGAGTACGATAAAGTGATGTTTGATAATACCATTTTTCAAAAACGTGCACAAGGAGTTGGCTATATTGACCCAGCAAAAGCAGTAGAGTGGGGAGTTGTAGGACCTCCATTGCGTGGTGCAGGAATTGCATCGGATGTTCGTAAAGACGATCCGTATGAAATTTATGATAAATTAGATTTCAATATTGGGTTAGCACATGATTCCGATGTTTGGAGTAGAGCATTGGTACGCAAACAAGAAGTAAGAGAGTCGATTAAAATTATCCGCCAAGTAATCGAAAAAATGCCTGGTGGTGAATATTATAATAAAATACCAAATCCAATGAAATGGACGATTCCTAAAGGCGATGCTTTTGTTAAAACGGAATCGGCTCGTGGCGAATTTGGTTTTTATGTCGCATCAGATGGATCGAACAAACCACGTCGAGTACACGTAAAAGGACCTGCTTATGTGCATGGTGTTACTTTACTTGAAAATCTTTTGGTTGGTGAGAATATTGCTGATGTATCGTTTATTATGAATAGCTTGGGTACTTGTCCGCCTGAAATAGAACGATAAGTCGTAAAGCAAAATATTAAGTATTCGCACAGAAAACGAAATGTTCCGTTTTTTTTTAATTAATAGTTTGTTAGAAATTAAACAAGTGCGTAAACAACTATAAATAGGTCGAAGACCTTAATATAAAATAGGTCGAAGACCTTAAAAAAACAAATCAATGAGTTTTTTTGACATAAAAGGTTTGCTTTCTCCCTTTACTGCATTGCAGCAATTAGGGAAAAAACCACATACAGCGAAATTTCCTTTCGAAGAATTAGAAACGGCCGACCGTTATCGAGGTTTACATTTTAATGATCTGGATGCCTGTATTGGTTGTGGAAACTGTTCTACAATTTGTATGAATGGAGCTATTGACATGATTAACTTGGAGGGAATTGAAGGAAAAGACGGAGATTCTGGACTTAGACCTCGTGTGGATAATGGTCGATGTTGCTGGTGTGCACTTTGTGTTGAAGTATGCCCTACTGGTTCTTTGAATCTTACGAAAGACTACATTTATGTTTCGGATGATGCGAATAGTTTTTTGTGGACTCCTGGCGTTAGTAACCCCGATGGAGGTGAAAATCTGTCATTTACAAGCGACGAAGAAACTTCATTAACAGAATATAGCCGTATCCCAATGCGTGAATTGGAGGGATCTGAGCGAATTAAGTCTTTTGCTGAAGTAGTGTTAGGCTATTCGGAAGAAGAGGCTCGAAACGAAGCCCGCCGTTGTATTAGTTGTGGTATTTGTAGCGAGGTGTGTCCTGAACACATGCATATTCCTGAATATATCAATGCGATTGCGAAGGGTGAAGATGAAGATGCCATTCGGATTATTTATGACAACAACCCACTACCTGATATGTGCGGTAAAGTTTGTACTCGTCGATGTGAAGACGTGTGTGCTATCAATCACCGAGGAGATGCAGTTGCTATTCGCTGGCTAAAACGTTATGCAACAGAAACAGCCAAAACGGCTGACATTGTTCATGAAATAGTAAACCCTGAAATAAAAGAAGCAAACGGATTTACCGTTGGAATTGTTGGTGCAGGACCTTCAGGATTGACTGCCGCATATTACTTAGCACTGAAAGGCTATGATGTAACTATTTATGAGGCAAAGAGCAAAGCTGGAGGAATGACTTATTATGGAATACCTAAATATCGTTTCCCCGAAGATAGTTTGGATAAGCAAATTGATTACATGGTGAAAATTGGTGTGAAAATAAAATACAACCAGCGGGTAGGTGTTGATATTTCATTCAATGATATTTATACTAATTACGATGCTGTCTTTGTTGGTATTGGTTTTGAAGTGCCATGGACTCTAGGAATGAATGGCGAAGATCTGAAAGGCTCGTTGCAAGCAGTTAATTATTTACGAGACATCAACGATGGACAAACGGTAGATGTTGGTGATAAAGTGTGTGTTATCGGTGGTGGTAATGTGGCGATTGATGCTGCTCGTGTTGCTAGACGCTTTGGAGCAGAAGTTACTATTCTGTACCGACGTAGAGTTCAAGACATGCCTGCTGACTGGGAGGAAATCGAAGGTGCTGAAGATGAAGGAGTCCATATTCTTGCTCAAGGAATTCCGTTGGAAGCTCTTGGTGATGAAAATGGAAAAATCAGAGCAGTCAGCTATGCACTTGCCGAAATGGTTGCCGACGACAAAGGTGGTAGACCTAAACCTGTACAAATCGAAGGAAGTGAGACCGAATTGGAAATCACAACATTGATTGGCGCAATTGGTCAAGAAGCCGATTACTCGTTCTTGTCGGATGAGTATAAAGATAAATTAGAAATAAACAGAGGTAGAATTGTTGCTACTGAATTAGGACAAACATCACTCGAAAAAGTATTTGCTGGTGGTGATGCCGTAAATAAAACGGCGGATGCTATTAGTGCTATCGCTGACGGATACCGTGCTGTCAAAGGTATAGAAGCTTTTTTGAATAAAACGAAATAAGCAAGTTTTTTGTTTAAACAAAAAGGTCTAAGCTGATTTTATTCGACTTAGACCTTTTTTTTTAGATAAGCTTTGTTGTGGGTGTTTTTTTTTATAAATTAGCCGCACTCAATTAGCCATATCAAAAAACTAACTATGAATTGTATTGTTATAGATGATGATAACATATCACGCTTACTGATCGAAAAATATATTGCAAAGACGGAATCGCTAAACTTAGTGGATTCATTCTCTAGTGCAATCCATGCTGTAAATCTTTTAAACTCAGATGCAATTATCGATTTGGTATTTTTAGATATTGAAATGCCCGAAATGACAGGAGTAGAGTTATTAAAATCGGTAGAAGACCTACCGCAAGTAATTGTTGTTTCGGCAAAAGAAAAGTATGCAATTGAAGCTATCGAGTATGAAGTTACAGACTACCTACTGAAACCTGTGTCGTATGCTCGATTCTATAAAGCCGTAGAAAAAGCGATGCGTAGATACCGAATGGAAGGAGATGATTTAAACGATAAAGGGATTTTTATAAAAAATAGTGCATCTTCCTTGGTTCGCATTCGCTTTGAAGATATCTTATGGATAGAAGCCTTAGAGAATTACGTTGTTATTAATACGGCAGATAATAAATATACGATTCATTTTACGATGAAAGGCATTATCAATAGACTGCCTGCACGCATGTTTGTACGTGTTCATCGGTCGTACATTGTTAATATTCACCAGATTGATTATATTGAAGACAATTCGGTTTGTTTAAGAATTACTGACGATACTACGAGAGGGATTCCTATTGCAAAATCATACAAAGACCACTTGATGAAGAATATTAAAATTATGACAAAATAAGGTCGAAGACTTTACTGGTTGCAATAGTTTATGTAGCATAAGCACATTAAATAGCACGAAGTGCTTACAACACTTCGTTAAATTGACAATGAATAATTGATAATTATTTTACTGATAAACAGTAGCTTGCGAGTGCTAATATCAAAATAAATATTTATCATTTATCAATTTGGCTATTAAGCAATTACAGAAAAACTTAACGAACTATTGGCTTAGTAACGCAAATTAAATAAGCTATAACAGTTATACTCGTTCTTATGTCCTTTAACTCACTTGGTACTATTGGCAGATTTTTTAAGACGTTAAAGAACAACGCAAGTTCGCCTAACTATTAGCTTATTTATACTGAAATGCTATCATAATTATGAATTTAAAACGTTTCTTTTC
>JAOZTL010000212.1:0-4549 GCA_029942205.1 Bacteroidales bacterium
TACAACAATTGCTAAAAGGAATAGAAGCGATTAAGGCAAAACAAAAACCAGCCATTTATTTACAAACACTTATCAAACTGGCAGATACAATGAAAATATCATCTAAATGCGGATTAGGACAATCCGTAGCTAATTCATTTAAATCCATTGCTAAGGAATTTAAAGAAGAAATTATTTACTAAGCTCTTCGACTTATTGTTCTTTGTAAATTAAAATTCCAAGCGAATATTTTGTAAATCATTAACCTTATTGACATTACACAAGCACGTAAGCAACATCAAATAGGTCGAAGACCTTTAAACTGAACATTATGATAACATTAACGATAGATAATAAAAAAATACAAGTAGAAGAAGGAAAAACAATTCTGGATGCAGCCAAACAGTTAGGACACGAAATACCAACCTTATGCTACCACGATGACCTTTGTGTGGCAGGAAATTGTCGGGTGTGCGTGGTCGAAGAAAAAGGGAAAGAAACGCTTCTTGCGTCTTGTGCTACTCCTGTTATTGAAGGCATGGATATACTTACCCATAGTCCCAAAGTACGCATGGCTCGCAAAAATATTGTCGAATTACTCTTGAGCGAGCATGCCGAGGAATGTACCAAGTGCTATAAAAATGGAAATTGTGAATTACAAACTTTGGCAGGAAACTATACTGTGGGCGATTACATGTTTCTTGATTTAGTGCCATTTAACGATTATCGTATTGATGATTCGTCGCCTTCCATCCAGTTTGATCCATCGAAATGCATTCGCTGCCAGCGTTGTGTACGTACTTGCGATCAAATTCAAGCCGTCAATGTGCTTACGGTAGCAGGCAAAGGGCGAGACATGCACATCACGCCATTCATGGAGTTGCCGCTGAACGATGTGGCTTGTACCAATTGCGGACAGTGCGTCAATCGATGTCCTACGGGTGCACTTACGGAGCGGATTTATTACGACGAAATTTGGGAAGCAATGGGCGATGAATCCAAGCACGTGGTGGTCAATACTGCGCCATCGGTGCGAGTGGCTTTGGGCGAAATGCTGGGCTACCCCGTCGGGACACGTGTTACTGGCAAAATGGTTACTGCTTTGCGTGAAATGGGATTCGATTCGGTGCTGGATACAGATTTCTCTGCAGATTTGACGATTATGGAAGAGGGATCAGAACTGCTTCAACGACTCAAAAAAGCACTCAAAAACAACGAAGACGTTGCTTTGCCAATGATTACTTCCTGCTCGCCTGGCTGGGTAAAATACATTGAACACAAATACCCCGATCATTTGGAGCATTTGTCTACTTGCAAATCTCCGCAGCAAATGTTTGGCGCATTGACAAAAACCTATTATGCCGAAAAGAAAAATATTGATCCAAAAGACATCGTTTCGGTGGCAATTATGCCTTGTGCTGCTAAAAAATTTGAAGCGAATCGTCCCGAAATGAAGGACAGCGGCTATCAAGACATCGATGCAGGATTGACCACTCGTGAGCTTGGGCACATGATCCGACAGGCGGGACTGAATTTTACCGACTTAGAAGATAGCAAATACGATAGCATTATGGGCGAATCGACAGGGGCTGGTGTGATTTTTGGTGCTACTGGTGGAGTAATGGAGGCTGCTTTGCGGACAGCTTATTTTATCGTAACAGGGCGGAAAGTGCCTTTCGATAATTTGGAAATAACGCCTGTGCGTGGTACGGATGGTATCAAAGCGGCAACAATAAAAATTGATAATTGCTTGCCCGAATGGAATTTCTTAGAAGGCGTAGAACTAAAAGTGGCGGTAGCTCACGGATTGAGAAATGCCAAAATAATTATGAACGAAATTGCAGCAGGAAAATCGCCTTATCACTTCATCGAAATCATGGCTTGCCCTGGTGGATGCATCGGTGGTGGCGGTCAGCCAATTCCAACGAACGAAGAGATTCGTAGAAAACGAATGGAGGCTATTTACGAAGAAGACAGAAATATGGCTGTACGTGAATCACATGAGAACAAGGAAATTAAACAAATTTATGATGAATATCTGGATAAACCATTAGGCGAGAAATCACATAAATTATTGCATACCAAATACGTTAAACGATCGAAATACTAGGTCTTCCATAAGTTCAATTAGTAAATGCAACACTTTATTTACTTATTTATTAGAACGATAACACAATATATTTTTCCTTTTTTTCAAAATCTCTCTACAAAAGCCGATTAGAGGGTTTTGAAAAAAAGGAAAATATAAAGTCCATTCAATTAGCCGTTTGAAACGTTGCATTTAGTAGTTGAACCTTTAGAAGACCTTTAATGAAAATAAATGACAGCCATGAACCAATTACTTCAACAATCCGATTTCAGCAAATCCGATTTGATTCAATTACTACACGCCGAGGGTGATGATCTAAAATTGCTTTACGAACATGCCGAACAGACGAAGCTTAACCAAGTGGGAAACAAGGTTTATTTACGTGGTTTGCTAGAATATTCTAACCTTTGTAAGAAAAATTGTTTGTATTGCGGTATTCGACAAAATAATAAAACACTACACCGCTACACGATGAGTGAGAGTGAGATAGAAACAGCCATCCGCTATGCGCATGAGCACGACTACGGCTCTATCGTGGTGCAAAGTGGCGAACGTAGCGATAAAGCATTCATCGGCGAAATAGACAAAATATTGCAAATCTCCAGCCGCATTGGTAAGCACCAGTTGGGCATCACGCTGTCTTGTGGCGAGCAAACGAAAGAAACTTATCGGCGTTGGTTTGATTTGGGAGCAACACGCTACTTGTTACGTATCGAGACAAGTAACGAGAATTTGTATTACAGCATACACCCTCGCAATGCAAAACATCTATTTTCTGCCCGCCTGCAAGCATTGTCCGATTTGCAAACTTGTGGCTACCAAACGGGCACAGGAGTACTTATCGGTTTTCCTAATCAAAGCATCGAGAGTTTAGCGGATGACTTATTGTTTATGAAAAAAATTAACATCGACATGTGCGGCATGGGACCTTACGTGGTGAGTAAACACACGCCACTGGAGAAACTTGCTCATCAGATTACTGACTCGGCTACTCGTGTGGAATTGAGCCTAAAAATGGTGGCTCTCCTACGTATTTTGATGCCTACGATAAATCTTGCTGCTACTACTGCCATGCAAACGCTCGATAAGCTTGCCAGAGAAAAAGCAATACGCATAGGCGCAAATGTATTAATGCCTAACATCACACCTACCTGTTACCGAGAAGATTATAGTTTGTATCAAAATAAACCAGGACAGAAAGAACAGCCCGAAGATAGTTTGGCTACACTCCAGAAAATGGTAAAAAATGCGGGCTGCCGAATTGCTTTTGGCAAAAAAGGAAACTCGAAACACTATTCTTTTATACATTAGGAACAGAAATCCCCCCCCTAACGATGAGGGACGAAGACCTTAATCGGGAAAAACATGTCATAATCTTTTTTGATTATCAAAAAAAAACAGTACTTTAGATGGCTGTTTTATCATTGGTATGTGTATGAAAAAAAACAGACAAAATCTACAAACAATATTAAATAAGTGGACAAAATTAAGACCTAATTATTCCTTGATTATAAAAATTGTTTTACCAATGCGTGAGCAACTTAAATAAGTCGAAGACCTTAAATATACATTAAAATATGGAAAAAGAATTATTCCCAGTGTATTTCAACAAGCCCGTAGAGTGCACCAACGAACCGTACGAGGGCGTTCCATCAGAATTAACGATAGATAATCCTGCTGATTACATACAACCATGGTCGGGCTTTGAGCCAGAATGTACTCTCGAAGATAAAAATGACTGTAAGCGCTTGCCGATACAAACGTCGAACATTAAAATAGAAGATATTTATGCCGACATCGAAGTAAAAAGCAACCATTGGATAGAAATGGCTGGCGATTTGGCACGAGAGTCGGTAGCGGAAGGTGGGGGACCTTTTGGGGCTGTCATTGTGCAGATAGACGACGAAACGAACGAAGTTATTCGCTATTGGAAAAATCATAATCAAGTAACGGCAATCAACGACCCTACGGCTCATGCCGAAGTGGTTACGATTCGCAATGCTTGCCATTCGCTAGGTGTTTTTGATTTAAGTTGTATCAAAAAAGAAGAAAGCAAACTGCCACAACAAGGAGCGACTTCTCATTGCGAAATATACAGCAGTACAGAGCCTTGCCCAATGTGCTATTCGGCTATCTCATGGGCTAAAATGCCTCGATTATTTTTTGCGGCTACTCGTTTTGATGCTGCCCAACAGGGTGTTAGCTTTTCAGATGAAGAAATATATTCGGAATTAAAGAAGAGCTATGCCAACCGCAAAATGAAGGTTTTTCAATGCAGTACACCAAATTCTCTCGATGCGTTTAATTTATGGAAACGAAGCAATAAAATACATTATTAATAAATTCGTCGTCCTTCGTTTTTTTTGACAAAAAAAAGTGTGCTAAAATGAAGTCTTTCGGAGTTGCATAATTTTATTTATATTTGCCCGCCAAATAGTATTTTATTTCTCTTTATTAAAAACAGCCTTTCAAAACGAAAGA
>JAOZTL010000212.1:4559-6121 GCA_029942205.1 Bacteroidales bacterium
GAAAGTGTTCAATTAAAAAACACATGAAACCTGCATCATAGGGTTTATTAAAAACAGCTAATCCTCCACACAAGGGAGTAATTAAATTACAACAACTTACAATTTATAAACACATGAAAAACATTTCTCTTTATTTGAATATTGTATTATTCGTAGCGGTAACATTATTATATGTTGATCGATTTGGGAACGCAGGCGACGACCATAATAGCGGCGAAAATGTGGCTTCGCTCGAACAAGACTCATCAGTATTAAATGCCGAAATCGTATTTGTCAATGTCGATTCGCTATTGAGTGGTTATGACTATTACAACGATTTGAAAACACAATTGCTAAAACAACAACAACAATTGGAAGCAAACTTAAATTCTAAATCAAAAGCTTTTGAGCGCAAAACCTTAGAATTTCAGCAAAAAGTAGAAAAACACTTAGTAACACAACGCCAAGGACAAGAAATGCAACAACAATTGTATGTAGAACAACAAAATTTACTTCAATTAAGAGATCAATTGCAAATGCAACTAATGGAGCAAGAGCAAAGTATGAACAAAATGATGTACAATGAAATTCATGCATACTTAGCAGAATACAACAAGACAGCAAATCATAAGTACATCATCAGTAATGCTACTGGCGGAAGCACCTTGCTTTTTGGTGAACCCGAATTGAACATTACCAACATCATTATGGCTGGACTGAATACTCGTTATCAGAACAAACAAGCAGAAACGGAAACCGAAGCAACAAACGACTAAGGTCTTCGATCTTAACGTATAAATAAAAGAAGATGTTTTTTTTCTGATTTGATTTCAAGAAAAAAAGCATTTTTTTTTCTATTTAATTTATCACGTAAGGTCTTCTACCTTTTTGATATTAAATTGGTATTACTTCTGTAAATTTCGAAAAAAACGCAATATTATAACTCGTTAGTTTGTATGTCTTTTGCTCAGTCGTATTTTAATAAGCTACAACTATACTCACCGTTTGTAGACGAAACGCCAAATGCGGATCTAAATATTGTCGTAACCATTCCGTGCTACGATGAACCCGATTTAATTCGGAGTTTAGAGTCCCTCTATGCTTGTGATCCGACACAGAAAAGCGTAGAGATAATCATTATCGTGAATGCATCCGAGCAAGCATCAGCACATGTAAAAGCACAAAATAAAAAAACAATTAATGAGGCAAACGCTTGGATAGCAAAGCATCAACAAGAAGAACGGAAATTTCATTTGATCGAAAAGCTAGATTTACCGCCCAAAACGGCAGGCGTTGGTTTGGCTCGTAAAATAGCGATGGACGAGGCTGTTTCTCGGTTCAATACGTTGAATCGTCCGCAAGGCATTATTACTGGTTTTGATGCCGATTCGGTTTGCGATTCCAATTACCTTGTTGAAATAGAAGCTTTTTTTGATCAAAAACCAAAAGCAAATGCCGCCTCCATTTATTTTGAGCACCCGCTAGAAGGAAACGAATTTTCTCCAAAAAACTATCACCACATTTATCAGTACGACTTATATTTACGTTACTATTTGCAAGCATTACGGTTTATTAATTTCCCA
>JAOZTL010000213.1 GCA_029942205.1 Bacteroidales bacterium
TTTCCCAAAAGTGATAATATGCGCCACTCTTTTTTTTCCATATTTATTTACCACCCAATTCATTACAGCTTCACGCCCATCATCATCAAAATCAATATCAATATCAGGCATCGAGATACGATCGGGATTCAAGAAACGTTCAAACAGGAGTTGGTATTTAATTGGGTCGATGTCTGTTATTTTCAGACAATAAGCCACTGCCGAGCCAGCTGCCGAGCCACGTCCTGGTCCTACCGAAACGCCCATGTTCCGAGCAGCTTTAATGAAATCCCAAACAATAAGAAAATAACCAGGAAATCCCATTTTCTTGACCGTTTCTAACTCAAAATCAAGCCGTTCTGTTATTTCAGGAGTCAGCTCTGTCCAGCGTTTTTTTGCCCCCTCATAAGTGATGTGGCGTAAGTAATCATCTTCATTATCAAAGCCTTCGGGTAATGGAAAGTCGGGCATGATGGGCTTTGTGTCTAATGCATATTCTTCTATTTTATCGGCAATTTCGATCGTATTTTCGAGTATTTGCGGTACATCAGCAAATATCTCGTTCATTTCGGCTTGCGTTTTCAAAAATTCTTGTCCTGTGTAGCGCATCCGTTCAGGATCGTCTTTATCTTTGCCAGTATTCAGACAAATCAAAATATCATGTGGATCAGCATCTTCAGCATTAATAAAGTGCGAATCGTTAGAAGCAATACATTTTACTTGATGCTTTTCGCCCAAAAGCAGAAGTTCCTTATTCACAATCACTTGCTCGTCGTAAACTTTTCTATCTCTTTCGGGGTCGCCCGTTTGGTGGCGTTGTAGTTCCAAATAAAAATCATCGCCAAAAACACCTTTGAACTCTTCGATAAATTCCGAAGCTTGTTCTATTTTTTCTTTCATAATAGCCTGAGGAATAGAGCCTCCTAAGCATGCCGACGAAATAATTAAACCTTCACTGTATTTAAATAATAATTCCTTATCGATTCGGGGTTTGTAGTAAAGCCCACGTGTCCAAGAATCAGAAACAAGACGAATCAAGTTGTGGTAGCCAACTTTATTTTTAGCTAAAATAATTAAATGGTCTCCACTTCTGTCTATTTTATCTTTTTTTTGATCCATGGATCTTCTTGCCACATAAGCTTCACATCCCAAAATAGGTTTTATTCCTTCTTTCAATGCTGTTTTATGAAATAATTTTACACCAAACATGTTGCCATGATCCGTGATAGCCAAGGCTTTCATGCCATCTTTTTTGGCTTTTGCTAATAATTTCGGAATACTAGACGCTCCATCCAAAATAGAATATTGCGTATGAACATGTAAATGGACAAAATTTTTCATTGACTTATTGTTTCAAGCATAAATAATAGAGTACAAATGAGTGTTTTTAATGGAATTAAGTCGTATTTTTGCTATATGAAGCATTAAAAACACAATTCCTCTAAAAAAACAAAAATAGGTATTTCAGCTTTCACTTTTTCAAATTGTTAATAACTTTTTATTTTTTTTTTATTCGTACACTTTTATTGAAAACAGCAAATAAAATATGTTGAACAACATATTTTATTGTAAAAAAAATACCAACTTAAAAATCTACTTTGCGTATTCTTATATTTAAACTTCAATATAACAGCTTGTTTATGTAAGAAAAAAATAATTATTCTTTATATTTAGCTGTGTTTTAATTAAAATTAATGACGGGCTTATGTGCTAAGTTACTATTAAAACATTGAATGAAAAATGGTTTTTTTTCTAAATTTCAGACTTCGTCTGTTTTGATATTTATTTTTGATAAATTGTCAATGTCAATCAGATAAGTTATGCCTAAATATGTACAATTATATTAAACAATGCAATAAATAGTTAGAATATAGCGACATAGATGAGTAAAAAAGATAAAATATACTTCGTTTGGATTTAGTATAGAATATATTTAGTGGTAAAAAATCGAAGAATTTTAACTCTCTCAGAACATTTGTTACAACAATACAAAATCAAATGCATTATAAAAATAAAATATATTTAATTCTGTTTACTATACTTATTATTAATAATAATCAAGTTTTAGGACAAGAGCATCTAATTTTAAACAAAAATATAAATAAGTACATCATTCGTCCGTATACAAAATTTCTTGTAGATTCAACAAAAAAACTAAATTTAGAAGATGTACTAACAAAAGATTTCCAATTTATCAATAAAGCAGGAAACAAGAAAAATTTTCCAATGTCGGAAAATGTGTATTGGTATAAAATTCAAATAGAAAATGGATTGGATGAAACGTCTACTTGGATTTTGGAATTTGACCATTCGCTGACCGAGAATATTCAATTATACCTTTTAAATTCGAAGGGCGATGTATTATCTAAAAAAAAAGGAGGATTAAAATATAATCATTCAGAAATTGATTTATTGCATGAAACACCGAGTTTTCCACTCTATATTGGAAGCAAAGAAAGCTATACGATTTATTTACGAATAGATACACGATCGGCAGTTTATTCATCCATTTATTTGTATCGTCCTTCTGTTTTTTGGGTAAATGAAATGAAAGAAAAGTCTTTCATGCTATTTTTATTCGGAATTATTTTTGCCTTAGCTATTTTTAATTTTGTCTTGTATCTCTCTACTAAAGAGAAGGCTTATGTTTTCCTTTCTTTATTTTTAGTTTCATCTATTTGGTTATTTGCTAGTACTTCTGGTTATTTTTATGAATTATTTCCTAATTTACCCATCACCCTAAAAATAAAAGCTCGCGTGTATGCTTATTGGTTAAGTTTAACTTTTTTGGCTCTTTTTATTACCACTTTCTTAGAACTAAAAAAGAACTTTCCAAGAAATTATTATCTTAGTTTTTTTGTAATTTCATTCTATATTTTAAACTTATTTATTTCTGCGTTTGATCTTTTTCCTTATATTTTTTCATATAAATTAGTTATATATTCCTACCCTATTTTTGTTCTAATTTTTATTATAATAGGTACAATTGTAATAAAAGAAAAAAAGACAGCAGTCTATTTCATGATACCTTTCAGTATGTATATTGGTTCGTCAATTATTTTCATACTTGTAATACTTGGAGTTCTTGATAAGATGATTATTTATGACAATATATCAAGTATAGGTACTGCCTTATTTGGTCTTTTATTTACAGCCGCATTTATCAAGAAAATGGATAAATTGAAGGAAGATCAAATGGAACGTCAATTTCTGAAAAAAGAAACATACAGGTTAAATGAGGAAGTTAAACTCCGAATTGATGCAGAAAAAAGTGCAAAACAATCGGAGCAAAAGCTTAAAAAAGCAAATGATTCTAAAAATAAGTTTTTTTCGATTATTGCGCATGATTTAAAAACACCTATAAATAATGTACTTGGATACAGCGAATTGTTAAAAGATTCAATTAATGATAATTATTCTAAAAAAGTACAAAAGCATGTGGATTTTGTGTACATAGAAGCAAATAATACTGTTAATTTATTGGAAAACTTATTAAGCTGGTCAAAAACAGAGAAAGATGAAATGAAATATCATCCAGAACGAGTGGATTTGAATACTTTGATGGAAGATATGGTGGAAGCATTTGATAAAATGGCTGAAAGCAAAGGAATTGAAATAGTTTTTGACCCTAAGATTAAATATTTTGCCATTGGTGATACGTACATGCTACAAACGGTTGTTCGGAATTTAATAAACAACAGCATTAAGTTTTCGAGTACAGGAAAAATAACCATACAGTTAGAAAATAAAGGAATACAATGTATTATTTCTATTATCGACGAAGGTGTAGGAATGACCGCTGAAACGATAGAAGCAATTTTGAATAAAAAAAATATTCTTTCGGCAAAAGGAACGAATGGCGAATTGGGAAATGGCTTAGGTTTGATGCTGATTAATGATTTTATCAATAATCACGGGAGTGTATTGCAAATAGAAAGTTCTATAGGAAAAGGAAGTACTTTCAGTTTTGTGCTGAAATTAAGTAAAAATAAATATTTATTGGATTGATATTTTCGACCTTTTTATAGTTGCTCACGTACTTGTGTAGCATCAACTAGCACAAATGCATAAGCAACATTAAATAAAAGAAGTGTTTAGTTCGCTTTAAATTTTCCCAATCGAGAAGTAACTTTCACTGTCGTAATTTTTGTCAAAAAGCCAATACCCAATATTGGTTTCACTACCTTCGTTTCGTATTGAGGATAGAAAACGACATCAAATCCTTGGTGTTCAGTCATTAGCTGATATAACGCATAACTAGAAGTACGATCGCTCAACAAATTTCCCAATACAGGCACGGATGCTAAACTGATTCCGTACATTTCGCTGCGTCCTTCTACAATTGCAGTTTCTTTTAAAAACAATCGATCGAAATCAATGCCGATAATGGTTGTCGATTTGGCTTCGGCTGTAAATTGTTCCGAAACATTAAAGTCATTTCGTGTTAGTTCTAAACGTGTTGAAGTTTCGCGCATCGAACGATTCATGGTTGTACAGCTCGATAATACAAGCATAACCATAGCTGCAATAATTGCAATTCTTTTCATTTTCTTAGATTTTATATTTTGTTAATAACAAAGAGTTCAAATGTAAACAAATAATTATTACATTATTCTTTTATTTGACGAATGAAGCTTTTTCATTGACGAAAATCAAATAATTATATTTATTAATGAAAATGAATATTATTTATAAATAATTAAATATAAATGACTTACATGGCTTTTAAAAATAACATCTAGTAAAAAACAATAAAGTAAAACCTTGTTTTTCATCATTTTAAGAAAGCAACTAGCAAAATATCATTTTCTCTTACCGGATTTTAATTCAAAAAAATGTATTTTTGTCCAAAATCAGACATTGTCTGTTTTATTATTTTTGCTCATCAGATAGCTATGTTTCAGTCGTAACTCACTGATTCATAGTAAATATTTGTCAAAAAAACATGAAAATAAATATCAAAATAGACAAAGTCTGAAAATAAAGTCAAATATGAATATTATTGAAATTTACGGAATTACGATTCACGAGCCAGTAGCTACACTTACCGATTTATTGGTATCCGTAGCATGTTTATACTCTTATAATCAAATACGAAAACAGAAAAATACCGATCGAACATTTGTGTTTTTTAAATATTATTTTCTGATAATGGCTATTGCAACTTTTTTGGGAGGTTTGCTTGGGCATGCATTTTTGTATGCACTTTCGTTTGCATGGAAATTACCTGGTTGGATAACGAGCATGTTTTCGATCATGTTTGTCGAACGAGCCACCATCGAACACGCCAAAACCGAGCTAAATCCAAAACTGATACAATCGCTACGCATACTGAATACATTAGAATTGCTATTGTTTTTAGGACTAACACTTTATACTTTAGACTTTTTCTTTGTTGAGTTTCATTCAGGGTACGGGCTTATGTTTGTGGTGCTCTCGTTGCAAGGCTATTTGTATTACAAAAACCGCAACAAAGCAAGTTTGACAATTTTGTTTGCAGTAGGAATTGCTGCTATAGCAGCACTTGTGTTTATGAATCAAATCAGCCTTCATCAGTGGTTCAATCATCTATCCATTAGTCATACTCTAATGGCGATTAGTGCATTCATATTTGGAAAAGGAGTGTTGAAAATAAAAGAATTTTAATTTTAAATACTTCTTAGTTTACCGTAGAGTTCCGCAATGTTCTTTTTTATTTTTCTTTGAGAGACTTTGCTAAATTACTTTGTGCGACTTTGCGGTTAAGTGTAACGAAAGTTCAATTAATAAATGTCAATGTTTTTCTTCTTGTTTTGGAAACGTTACGAAGCATAACAGTTAAAAGAGATTTGGGGGTTTGTCGAAAGGTTTATATGGAATGAAAAGGATGATTGCAGAAGATTCTTTGAAATAAAAAAAAACTAACAAGTTTCAAGTTTGTGCTTGAAGATTGTCAGTTTTTGGTTTTTATAAATTGTTAATTTCTTGTATTGTTAATCCTGTTGCTTGTTGTATTTGTTCTGCTGGAATACCTGCCTGTTTCATTATTTTTGCACTGTTTATTAATGCTTGGTCTTTTTGTTTCAGTACATGATCTTTCTGTTCTAATGCTTGATCTTTCTGTTCAATCTCTTCTTTGTTTTGTTCTAACACAT
>JAOZTL010000214.1 GCA_029942205.1 Bacteroidales bacterium
TGGAGGAATCATTTTAGATAAATGGGGAATTCGTTTTACAGGCATACTTTTCATTACATTTATGGTAGGAGGCGCATTTATTACGGCTTATGGAGCAAGTGAAATGTATAGTAATGGCGGCTTTGGCTATGGATTCTTTTCTTCTTTTTGGACAGATTATAGTCCCGAATTAAAAATGATGATTCTCGGACGGTTATTTTTTGGTTTAGGAGCAGAAACAAGTATTGTTGTCATCAATAAAGTTCTCGTTAAATGGTTTAAAAACAATAATTTAGCCTTAGCATTTGCAATCAATGTAGCTATCGCCCGAATCGGAACCATGATGGCACTTATTCTTTCGCCAGTACTCGTCGAATCACAATCAGGCTGGTCTACAGCTGTTTGGTTTGCAGCAATGCTTGTCGCAATCGGATTAATTAGCTATTTTGCTTACGTTATGTACGACATGAAATTTGATAAACAAGAATCTGAAAGTCAAAAAGACAAATCATTAATTGACGATGACGAAGAATTCCATATTGCAGATATTTTCAAGCTCTTTACGAATAAATCATTTTTATATGTTTCAGCTTTATGTGTTACATTTTATGCTGCAGTTTTTCCTTTTCTAGCCTATGCACCCGATTTATTTGTAAATAAATATGGAATGGAGGAAGGCTTTAGCGGACAAATAACCTCTCTCCTACCCTTCGGAACAATCTTTTTCACTCCTTTATTTGGATGGTATGTCGATAAAAAAGGAAAGGCAGCGAGTCTTATGATTGCGGGTTCTGCACTTTTGATTATTGTTCATCTTACCCTAGCTCTTACTTCATTTGCACCTTATATTCCAATTATACTATTAGGTATTGCATTTTCACTTGTCCCAGCTGCCATGTGGCCATCGGTAGCCAAATTGGTAAAAGAATCGCAATTAGGAACAGCATACGGAGTAATGACTTCTATACAAAATTTAGGATTATTTGCAATCCCATTACTCGCAGGAACTTTGTTAGACTCGTCTAATAAAGGAGTTACAGCAGAAATGGTAAAAGCAGGTACTGCAAGTTTTGATTACACCAATACAATGCTCATGTTTTCGGTCTTAGGTGTTTTTGGATTATTTTTTGCATTTATGCTCAAACGTGAAGATAAAACATCAGGCTTTGGACTAGAATCTGCGGCTGATAATTAAAATTTTATTAGTTTTTCATAACAAAATTAGTTTAAATACTAATTTTGTTATGAAAAAAATAAGACCATTAATATTATTCTTGTTCTTAGTACATTTATATAATGTTCATAAACATAAATTAAATAAAAAAAGCTGTTTTTTTCCTAACAATATTTTTTTTGATAAATTATCGGCTTTTTATAACAATTAAAATATTTATATTATGAAAAAAATGTTTTTTTTCATACTCACGCTATTTATAGCGAGTTCGTGTGCAACAGAAAAAGTAAGTATCCAAGTAAGTAATTTAAAAGAAACACGAGTAATAGTAGATAATCCTTTGATTTATGCATTGCCAAAAACCGTGGTAACAATAAAAGTTACAGCAAAGAGAAAAGTAGCTCAACGAGGAATTTTTTCTGATTATGCTCATAAATATTTAGGAATTCCAAATGTAATAAAGAGAAATACGGTTCTCTGGGAAATTAACGATATAAAATTCGATCAATATGCAGTCCCAGATACTAGCAATTATTATGTTGTAAGTACAAGTGGATCAGGAAAATACATAAATTTAACACCAGAAGGGCTTATTATTTCCATACATTCTGAACAAAATTTCCAAAATCAAAATAGAAATGAACAAGAAGGTCTCTTTTCTCCTAATTCAGCCAATAATAATCAATTAAATTCTAATATTTTCATCCAAAAAACGATGAAAGTAAAAATGGATACGATCTACGAAGAAATTCAAGAAGATTCAATATTTATTAGAGTCCCAATTGTGAGAAAACAATTAGTAAAAAAATCCATTGAAGACCAAGCGCAAGAGCTTTCAAATCAAATACTTACACTTAGAGATGATAGGAATGCAATAATTATAGGCGATGGGTATTCGGAAGATACGCCTGATGGAAAATCACTTGAAGTAATGATTAACGAACTAAATAAACTAGAAGCGAAGTATTTATCTTTGTTTACAGGACAATATCATGAAAAAAAATTCACATACTACTTTCAGTATGAGCCAATTAGCAATACAAAATTATCTCAACACATTATCTTTCGTTTCTCTCAGACACGAGGAATACTTGACCGTACAGATATTAAAGCACACCCTGTAATTATAGAAATTGCAAGTACATCAAATACGGATGTCATTCATAATTTTTGGACAAAACAAGAAGAACTCCGAAAAATAACAGAAGAAAAATTAGAACAAAATGGCTTTTATTATAGGAATCCTGCACAAGCCAATGTTCGTGTTATTCTTGATGGAGAAGCCATTGCAGAACAAACGATGTTAATCGCTCAGTATGGAACACTTGGCATATTACCTGCAATCTTGTTTCAAAATAATGATGTTGAAGTCAAATTTTATCCAGAATACGGTTCGATAAAAAGTATTAATAAAAAATAAAAATCAACTATTTTAAAAATTTTCATATAAAGAAATCGACATTTTATTTTTATTCCATTAGTTATTATTTATAAACGCATATTATATAAATACATAAATTTCAATACTAATTCCACTTTACGAAGTTAGAACTTGCTGTTAATCAATTCATTTGCCTGTTTTATGATACGGTGAAGTCAAAAGTAGAAAGTATTAAATAAAAAGAGTTTTTGTTAAAAGCAATGTTTTTCAAGCTAAAATCGGCTATTTTTTTTTACTTTCTATAAAATATTTTGTCTAATATCAGTCAAAAAAGAGATAATACGCTAATAATCAACTAATATTAACTTGATAAAGTATAACTAATTAAAAGCAAAAAGATGAAACGAGCTCTTAATATTATCACTATAATCCTGATAACAAGTAACTTACTGTCGCAGCAAAGTCCTCCAGAATTAAAATGGAAAAGTATAGAAACTGAAAACTTTGAACTTATTTTTCCAGATGAAATTAATAAAACAGCACAAATAATAGCAAATAAATTAGTTAAAGTTTATCAATTTGAAGGAAAAAGTCTTAATATTAAGGCAAAACCAATTTCTATTTTATTATTTAATCAATCAACTATTTCTAATGGCTATGCAGGCATTGCACCACGTCGTATGGGCTGGTACTTGACCCCTTTGCCTTCGCTCAGTTTAGGAAATGAAGATTGGTACAATACCCTTGCACTACACGAATATCGGCACATTCATCAATTTGACAAAATAAATACAGGAATGACACGTATTGGTAGCATTCTATTTGGTGATTATGGGCTATCGATGCTGAGTTATTCGATTCCAAACTGGTGGTATGAAGGTGATGCGATTATGATAGAAACAAGCTTAAGTAACTCAGGAAGAGGGCGTTCACCTAACTTCACAATGCCTATAAAAGCAAACATCATAAATAATGAAAATTTTTCGTATAATACTGCCAAATTTAGATCATACAAACGTTATTTTCCAAACCACTATTATCTTGGTTTTTTGATGGTTGCAAATGCACGTAGACATTTTGGAGAAAACATTTGGGGAGATATTATCAAAAAAACATCAAAATTTTCTATCTGTCCTTATGCATTTTCTCGAAGTTTGAAAAAAACAATAGGCTTTACGAGTAGTCAATTATACAAGAGAACAATACAAGAATTAGACTCAATATGGACAGATCAAATTGCCAAACTAGAAACTACTACAGTTAGCACAATCAATAAACGAAAAAAACGCTATCATTGGTGCAATTATGATTCTCCGCAATTTTTGAATGAAAATAATATTGTTGTACGTAAATCCGGGCTAAAAACAAGCTCCACTTTTTATAAAATAAATTTAGACGGCAAAGAGAAAAAATTATTCAGAACAAGTGCTAACTCCATGAGTGTGAATGCAAATAAAATTGTTTGGACAAGTCTAATACCTGATGTTCGCTGGGGCGAGCGTGATTATTCGGATATTTATGTATACAATGAAAATACGAAAAAGAAAATAAGATTAACACATCGTCAGAAATATTTCTCGCCTAGCTTATCCAGCGATGGCACAAAAATCGCTGCGATAGAATATTCTAAAGATCAAAAAACAACAATTGTCATTTTAGATGCAAAAACAGGCACTGTTTTGAAAAAAATAGCTAGTCCAAACAATTATTTTCTTCGATCACCTTCTTGGTCAGCCGACAACAAGCAGCTTGTGTTTACAAAGCACCATCGTGATGGTCAAAATATTTGCATCTTAAATATTGATAATGAGTCATTTACAGAAATAACTAAAACTTCATGGGAAGATATTGCAAAACCAGTATTCTATAATAATTATATTTTATACAATTCGTCTTATTCTGGTATTGGAAATTTATTTGCAATCGATTTGACAAGCAAAGAACGTTTTCAAGTCAGTTCGAGGAATTTTGGGGTAAGTAATGCAGCTATTTCTCCAGATAATTCGACTCTTATTTTTCAAGATTATGATTATAAAGGTTTTGATATATCATTAATTGACTTAGAACCAGACAAATGGAAAAAAATAAATAACATACAACTAAGTCATGATAACTTTTTCTCTCCCATTTTAAAACAAGAACAAGGAGGAAGTATTTTTGATAAAAAGAGTGAATATGATGAATTTAGCATAAACAATTACAAAAAAGGACGTAATGGAATTAATATTCATAGTTGGGGACTTTATGCTGCCTATCCGAATTTACAAGCAATGTTATATTCCCGTAACCAACTGAATACCTTGCAATTATCGGCAGGATACGAATATAATACAACAGAAAATACCAATACAGGAATATTTGCAGTAAGTTACAAAGGCTGGTTTCCTATTGTAAGCTTAGGCTTGATTTCGAGCGAGCGAAAAGCTAGCTATGTTCATGATAACCAGCAATATAACGATCAATGGAATGAGCATAGTGCCAAGCTAGCGATGGAAGTTCCATTAAATTTGTCTCGAAATGCGTACAACCGATCCTTATCTTTTGCTACTGATATAAAGTATACATATATTCAAAACAAAGGAGAATTACGATATTTATCAGAATCAGGAAATGGAGCTTTTATTCCGATACATTTTTCTACAACTTTTCGTAATTTTTTACATAGCGCATCTAGCAATATAAATCCAGATTTCGGTCAATATGTTGGAATTAGTTATAGAAAAACAATTTCAGACGAAAGCATTTCTGGAAATTTAGTTTCTTTTTATAGTAATCTATATTTTCCTGGTCTATTTAAGACTCATAGCCTTATTATCAGTGGAGCGTATGAAATACAACGAAAATATGAAGAAGAAAACAGTACACTTTATTATTTTTCTAGCGAAGTGCCTCGAATAAAAGGTTATGAATCAAATACTAGTGAATTATTTTATTCTTTTTTGGCAGAATATAAACTACCACTATGGAATCCAGATTTTGGTCTAGGAGGACTGGTTTATTTCAAACGTCTGAAAGCTAATTTGTTTTATCATCAGGGATTTAGCAAATTACATACTTACGAAAGAAATATGCAATCAACAGGCATTGAATTATCTATGGAATTTTTCGGACTTCGACTAGAAAGACCTATCGAATTAGGAGTTCGCTTTTCTTATCTTATTCCTGAGCAAGAATTCAAATCCAATTTTTTAATCTTTTCACTTCCATTTTAATCAAAACAAAAAAATCCTTTGCAAAAGTTTACAAGGGATTTTTTTCTACATTCGCTCAGGAACAGCGATTCCAAGTAAATCCATCGAAGAGCTGATAAGTTTTGCAACAAAATCGGATAGTCCTAATCTAAAATTACGTTTGTCTTTCTGTTCTTCTTTCCAAATAGGATAATCATGATAAAATTGATTGTACTCCTTTACCAAATCATAAGTGAAATTTGCAATCAAAGCAGGACTTTGATTTTCTCCTGCATCCGCAAGTGTTTGAGGAAAAGTATAAATCAATTTCAATAATTGTATTTCTTTTTTACTTAATTCAAGATTCGTTTCATCAAAAAGTACATATTCCACCTTAGCTTCCTTAA
>JAOZTL010000215.1 GCA_029942205.1 Bacteroidales bacterium
GAAAAAATAAGCCGATGGAATATTCTGCATCAAATCCGTATAAGCCCTTAATTGATAAAAGCCATCGAGCAGGCTATCAGGCAACAAAAGATCGCCTTGTGCCAAGCCTTTTTCGATTCGAAGCAATTTATCGTACACCTTTCGTTTGTTGCAATCAATCAATTCGATATACAAATTGGAACTAACACTATCCAGTTCATTTTGAGCAATAACGTAAGCCTTCATCCAAATCCTTTCGGGTGGATAATACACTTGTTTATCGGTATGAACATAAACATTTTGCCAGTGATATGTCTGGTGATATTTAGTATAACGATTTATTAATTCATCAAATCGATTATTAGCTGCTTTTTGTGCAAGCATTGTAATGGATAATGATAAAATGAAAACCGTAACTGCGTATTTTTTAATCATAACTGAATAGCTTAGACAAAATTAAATTTTACATCACTGAATAATCAATATTGCACTCGTGCGTAAGAACATCAAAAAAACTCGAAGAGTTTATAATTTATATAAGACATCAATATAACGCTTTAGAATATCGCTAATCGCCCCTTTGAAAGGCAATGTAGCAGCCAATCCGTAGACAGGAGCCATGCCTCCTTCGGCTTTCGGGTTTGCTTTTACTTTCTCGACAGCCTCGCTCAAGTCCGTCACAAAACGCTCTGCAACACCAGCTTGCGTATGCCGTAAAGTCAGCGCAATGTGCACTGCCGATGGGCGATGCAGTCCATTTAAACTCCAGCCCTTTTCGCCCATTGCATCCAATATTTGATAAATATTTAATGTGTCCGAAGCAAATGAAATCACCCAAAGCGGATTGCCAAGAATATGCAATTCAGGAATTTCGTTTATTCCTTTTTTAATAATTTCGGCGGCTTCTATAATTTTTTTTGTTGCCTCCAAATAGCCTTGTTCGCCTACTGAAAGCAACGTAGCCCAGCATGCTGCACTCAATGCTCCTGGGCGGCTACCTGCAAACGATGGCGAAAAATATAAACCGCCTGGCCAATCGGTAGCAGTATAATATTGATAATGTCGGAGTTTAGGATTTCGATACAAAACCACCGATGTACCTTTGGCTGCATAGCCGTATTTGTGCGTATCCACCGATATAGACGTTACGCCAGACAATCGAAAATCAATTTTAGGCACGTCGTAACCAAGCTTTTCTGCCCATGGAATCACAAAACCCCCCAAACACGAATCGGTATGAAAGCCAATTTTGTGTTTTCGTGCAATTTCCGACATTTCTTCTATCGGATCGATAACTCCGTGCGGAAAGCTAGGTGCAGATCCCACAACGACAATCGTATTTTTATTAATCGCTTTTTTCAGTGCTTTCAAATCGGCACGAAACGATTTATCGACAGGAATATGCCGCATTTTGATTCCAAAATACTGTGCTGCTTTGTCAAAAGCCACGTGTGCAGTTGTGGGAACAACCATTTCGGGTTTCTTTATTCCCCGTTCGGCACGTGCTTTATCTCGATATGTTTTCATGGCTAATAAAATACTTTCTGTTCCGCCAGACGATAGCGTTCCACATACCTCATCAGGCGTTTCCACCGCATTACCATGCATCATGTTGGCTGTCATAGCCACAATTTCGGCTTCGTACTTATTGGCACTTGGCCAAATATCTGAATGCAATGGATTTACTTGAGAATGCAAAGCCATCACCTCATCTAAAAATTGAATATGCTTGCTATCACCATGATACACAGCTCCAGAAACATATCCATCCGTCCATTTATCTTGCTCTTTGGTTTGTAATTTTTGCATCATCGACAAAAGAGTTTCTTGCGAAAGTCCTTCTTTGGGTAATACAGCGTGGGTTTCGGTGTTTTCTTTGTATGGTTTTACCGATTTTTCTATGTCCGACAGCATTTTATCGTATTCTTGCTCGATGCGTTTGCGAACAAAAGGAATCGATTTAGCCGTATTTTCTACTATTTCTATTACTTTTGATTTTAAGCTTGCCATATTATTTGGATGAATTTAAGCGTTTATGAATTTTTCTGTTTTGTTTATAAATTTGCTGATATTCGTCGAATCGTGTATCGTGTAAGCTTCTGTGGGCTTGATTAGGCGTATAAATATTACTAATTTTGGTTTGTTTATCCACATCATCAATCGTGAGATAATTCAAGGCAATGGATGCTAAAAATGCAGCTCCACGTGAATTAGCTAAAATTGGATCAGCCACTTGTCGGATTTCTCGATCGAGCACATTGGCTTGAATCTGACACCACAAATCCGACTGTGCGCCGCCGCCTATAAAATTCACAAAATCGAATGTTCGCCCAGCTATTTGCTCTACGTATTTCAAGAGCCATCTCGAATTGTAGGCAACTCCCTCAAAAACGGCTCTGTACATGTCGTTTCGGTTGTTTTGTAACGATAAATTATGAAAGCCTCCACGGATGGTGTGATCCTCGATAGGTGAACGTTCACCAAACAACCATGGCGTAAACACCAGCCCATTGCTTCCTTCTTCCGACAGCTCGGCTAGTTGGTTGATTAACGAATAATAATCCTTTGGTGCTTTGGTTTGTAGAACATCGTCGGGGAAAAAAATCTGATCACGAAGGAAATTTACACACTCACCAGCTGTTTCTTGCTCGTTAGTTATCAAATATTTCCCAGGTAAAGCCGATGGCAACGAAGCCATGTTATGAAAAATATCAGTTTTCTTAAATGGCACAAAAGCCCCCAGCCACGAGGAAGTACCGATATAAAGGTGTGCTTGATAATTCTTAATAGCTCCCGACCCGATAGCTGCCGAATGTACATCGGGCGTGCCACCAATCACCCAAATCCCTTTGGGTAAGTCTAAATCTGCGGCTGCTTGTGTCGATAATTGTCCAATAATATCGCTAGCAGCTTTCATTCGTGGTAATTTTTCTTTATCAATACCTGCCAATTGCAATAATTTATCGGAATAATGAATGTTTTCAATGTCTCTATTGTCTGTAACCCAATGCAAAACCATGGTTTCATAAGTAGACACAAACTCGCCAGTAAGTTTATAATTCAAGTAATCTTTGGGTTCTAAAAACAAATGCGTTTGTTCATAAATCTTGGGAAAATGCTCTTTTAGGTATAGAATGTGTGCAATTGGGTCTTTACCCGATTTGGTAGGAACGCCGCCCGTTTTGCGTAACCAATGAATAATCTTATTTAATGCATAACCCTCTACTTTAATCAATCCATCAGTAATTTTGTCGATTTGTGCTGCGCCTCTGGAGTCCATCCAAATAATAGCAGGGTGCAAGTGCTTGCCGTGTTTATCGACAGCCACCGTGCCCGACCATTGGCTGGTTACGCTGATAGCTTCTATTCGAGTTTTATCGATCGATTGCTGCGCCAAAAGTTTTTGCATCGCTTTTCGGATAGCCCCCCACCAATCATCGGGATTTTGTTCTGCGCCTCCATTGGGCAATAATTGATATGCTGTTGTAGCAAAAGCAGAGCCAATGGCTTGCCCTTCGACAGTAAATAATGCGACTTTGGGACCCGAAGTGCCTAAGTCGATGGTCAAAATGTAAGAATGTGGCATGGGTTTAGAATTAATCAAAATTAGGAAGTAAAGGTAATAAAAATTGAACTAGAATAAACATGATTTTTTCAATTAAGGTCTTCGATTTTTTTGATGTCGCTTACGTAGTTCTGTAAATACATACTATTCAATAAAATACAGAATTATTATTGTATGGTTAATTTTGATCTCCGACATTAGACACTGATCGTAATTAATGCCAACAGTCTCGCTGTTGTGCAAATACGTCTATTTGACTTATGGTACTAAGCAATACAGTTTGTCTTATTGATAAATATAGCATGCTTTCGACATTTTTATTTATACTGAATTGCTTACGCAATGATAGATAAAATCTATTAATAATGAAAAAAGTGAAGTTTTCAACTTCACTTTTTACTCTATTTTGCATAGTTCACCATCAATAACGTTATAATTGCCTGCATGTGTTTTTTTTGTAACAATACAGTCTATTGCTATCGATCTGTAAATAGTAAAGAATACATGATACTTTTCAGTCGGTTTAAATTCTCTTAATTTACTGGGCTAAACTGATAAGGTTTCTTTGTATCGACATCAATTAGTTGCCAAACTTGGTCTGCTTGATAAGTTTCACTGTTTAGCATTATTTTCATATCGTTACTTTTCCAGCCGTTTCCGTCACTAACTCGCCCTTCTATATCAAGAATTTTCCATTTGCTTGTGACTATCATAAAAGTTGTAGGTGAAAGAAACACGATGACAAATTTCTGCGAATTTCCATTGTTCTTGTCCTTTAATTGAATTTGAGCTGAATGACTGTCTGTTCCGTTTGGAACATCCACCATTCTACCGTTTTTATTGCTTACTATATTTACCCAGTTATGATTTGCCGATTGAATACGGAATACTCTGTCTGCTCCATCATCTAAAGCCCAGTTTTTAATTTTATCTCCGTTATTACAATTACTTCCGTTAGGATCCCAATATTCATTATTACAATAAGCTGCTTTTATATAGAATTTTTTACTTGCAGGTGGCATTTGGAATAGATTATAGAGATGTAATTTCCATTTTTGATTTTCTCCTCCTGTAAAACTATGAATTTGCACAGGATTTCCATTCTCATTTGTTTTGTTTTTATCAGCCTCTATTACAAGCTTATTATTAGAAGTAGATAGTTTACTTACAATATAATATGTATTTGGTGCTCCTGCATATTCAAAACGAAATTCTTGTTTTGCTTCATCTTGTTTTGTCCAAAGCTCTAATTGGTTTCCGTTATGAACCTTACCGCTAGTTACATTCCATACATTTGTATTTTTATGATTGGGTTTAATGTAAAAATAATTGGCGTTTGATCTAGTCGCTTCTATACGAAAAAATCTATCGGTAGCATATTTGTATTCACGAGTCATTCCTTCAAGATCTAATTTTCCTCCTTTGCCTTTTGCATCGGGACCTTTCCCTTGTAAATTTACATATTTGTGCGATAATACATTCTCCACAGAAAAGCGGAAATAAGCACTAGGCGGAGCCATTTCAGTTATTGGATTCGTATTTTCAAATACCCATTTTTGATTGTCAGCCTCCGTTTTATTTTCTTGAGTTACTTTTCCTCTATTTTCAGTTAAATACTGTCCATTTATTTTACTTTTTAAGTAATAAGTATTCTCTTCACCCGGTACTTCAATCATTTTAAACATCTGTCCTGCATTTTGTTTATTCCATTCCCCAATTTGAACATGATACCCAACTTGATTATTATGTACTGTAACAACTTTGTCTGAATGTTGTGGTTGCAAAAATACATATTCAGGATATCTTGAATGCATAATAACTTTTATGAATCTGTCTGCACCTTGCCAGTTATTTTTATTTAGATCTTTTTGATATGTACCAAGTTTTATTCCCTCATCTTTTAAATCCCAATAGTTATTAGATGATTTTGATTTCACATAAAATACAGCATTTGCCATCATTATTGCATTTCCGTTTCCTTCGGGCAGTACATGTAGTGCTAATTTTCTGTTAAATGCAGCCTTAATTTCATTTTTTCGTTTTGAGTTTGCGGCAAGATCCCAAATAGGAATTAAACTACCTTTTTCAAAATCTACAAGTGTCGATTTTTCAGGAATAGTTTCTGCCCATTTATTATATTGGCTATTGTCATTCATTGCAGATTTGTTAATAAAATAGGCATCTCCGCCTTGAGCAAAAATAGTAATGTCTTGTTTCATACTTTCATTCACACTGTTTTTGTCATAATCAACCTTTGTGCTACCGCTAACTGAACGATAACTCGCAGTTACAGTTGAGCCTACCGATAATCCTTCTTTACGACTTTTGAATGTTTTAGTTAAATTAATATCCATACGTCCGCCAAGAAGTCCAGATACAACTACGTGAGTTCCATAGTTATCAAATAATTTATTAATGTCCCATGTGTCAATTGCTTTTTTTGCATCTGCGGTTAAGTAATTACGTGCCTCCTCTAAGCGTGCTTGTTTAATATATACTTTCCAAATTAGAGTTCTGTCAGATATTGTGTAAAAGTAATTACTTGTTAGTTTCGATGAGTTTTTTC
>JAOZTL010000216.1 GCA_029942205.1 Bacteroidales bacterium
TACATTGGCTAATGGTTTACGTATCGAACTGAAAAATAAAGTTGTATCCAAACCGTATATTGACATGACTGCCCAACTGATGCAACAAATGGGCGTAAATGTACGGCAAGAAAACTGTATGATAATTATTCCTCCAGAAACATACCAACGAGCAACCATCAAAGTAGAAGCAGACTGGAGTGCCGCTTCGTATTGGTATGAATTGGTGGCATTATCAAAAGACGGGAAAGTACTACTAAATGGACTAAGCAAAGAAAGTGTACAGGGTGATGCCAAAATTCGTAAATTTTTCGGGCATCTGGGCGTGGATACCGAATTTATAGAAAGAGGCGCATTACTGTTCAAAACAAATAAAAAAACAGCACACTATTCAGCCAGTCTAATCGAACAGCCAGATTTAGCCCAAACTCTTATTGTAAGTTTATGTCTGCTTGATATTTCGTTTGAATTAACAGGACTCGAAAGCTTGAAGATAAAAGAAACTGACCGTATTGTTGCACTTCAACAGGAATTGGCTAAATTTGGCTATCCTCTCCAGTCCACAGATAATAGTTTGAGTTGGGATGGCAACAAAGTACCCGTAGACAAAGAAACATACACCATACAAACATATAACGACCATCGTATGGCATTGGCTTTTGCGCCCATCGCCTTACAAAAAGATGGTGTAATTATTGAACATCCAAATGTAGTAAGCAAATCGTATCCCGATTATTGGAACGACTTAGAATTAATCCGTTTAAATCACAAAGAATTATGATCATAATAACTGGTGCAGCAGGCTTTATTGGTAGCAATTTGATTAGTAAATTAAATGCTGAAGGCTACAAAGACCTTGTTTTAGTCGATGATTTTAAAAGAAAGATCAAAACTCCTAATTTTGAAGGAAAAATATTTAGCGAAAAAGTAGATCGAAAACAATTCTTTGAATGGTTAGATTCCAATCATCGTTATGTGCAATTTATTTTTCACATTGGAGCACGCACGAATACTGCCGAGTTTAATGTCAAGGTTTTCGATGAATTAAATCTGAATTATAGCAAACAAATATGGGATGCCTGCATCGAATATGGCATTGCATTAGTATACGCCTCGTCTGCTGCGACTTATGGTTTGGGCGAATTGGGCTACGAAGACAATCATGAAATTGTAAATCAATTAAAGCCATTAAACGCTTATGGTGATTCCAAAAACAATTTTGATAAATGGATACTCGCACAAGAAGAACGACCGTATTTTTGGGCTGGCTTAAAATTTTTTAATGTATATGGTCCCAACGAGTACCACAAAGACCGCATGGCATCGGTCATATTCCACGCATTCAATCAAATACAAGAAACTGGCGAGATGAAACTTTTTCGTTCGCACCTGCCCGAATACAAAAATGGCGAACAGAGTCGTGATTTTGTTTATGTCAAAGACGTGGTGAGTGTATTGCTCTTTTTGTTTGAAACACGAAAAAAATCAGGCTTATACAATTTAGGAACTGGCAAAGCACGTACATTCTACGATTTGGCAGCCAACACGTTCCGAGCATTAGGCAAAGAACCAAACATTAGTTTTGTAGACACACCAAAAGATATTCGAGATAAATACCAGTATTTCACCGAAGCCAACATGAGCAAATTACTAAAAGCTGGATACGATAAAGACTTTTATTCGCTCGAAGATGGCATACAGGATTATGTGCAAAATTATTTAGTGGACAAGGTGTATGCTTGATGATTTTTTTTACAAAAAAAAGAGACGCTACGATAGCGTCTCTTTTTTATTTAAGGTTTTCGATTCTTTTTATAGTTGTTCACACACTTGTGTTATGTTATTAAATCCGTGATTTATAAACAAGCAAATCATTGCTATCAATAATTTCACACAAGTGCTTAAGCTACATTAAAGTTCGAAGTACTACTGTACAGCAGCTAAAGCATCGATAGATCCATAACCAAAGCTACTACTTTTGTTTGGATACAAACTAGCCGATTGTTTCATTTTTTCGTATACTTGTGTGCGTGTCCATGCTGGGTTTTTCGACCAAATCAAGGCAGCGATTCCAGCAGTGGTCGCTGTTGCTACGGATGATCCACCTACATAATCTTTGGTGTTTTCATAAAAACCTAAGCATACGCTGTGGCGATCTGCATCGTAATATCTTTCCATGATTACGGTAAAATCAATTTGTGAACCTTCGTGGCATACTTCACACTCTTCGTATCCAGATCCATCGGTGATTCCTGTAACAGCTACAGTTTCGCTCATCCATGCAGGAAAAATAACGCCTACAAAGTTGGTGAATGATGTAGAAGTACCACCAGCAGCAACAATCATTTTGCCTCTAGCATACGCATAGCGTATGGCATCTTCGATAGATCCGATAGAGAAAATATGACCAATAGACATCGAAATAACTTTAACCGATGAGTTGTTACCCAAGCCAACCAAAGCATTTGCAACACCTTTTTGTTCGTGATAGCCATCTAAAAGCACATCTGATGTTCCTCTATAAGATACCAAGTTACAATTATAAGCCACACCTACTGGCAAGCCATTATCGTTACGAGGGCTAGCAATGGTTGCTGCCATTGAAGTTCCGTGTCCACATTTATCATTAGAACCATCGGTGCTGGTAGACCATGGCCACCATGAATCTACGTAAGTTCCGTATTTAGAGATGTAGCGTCCTGATGAGTATCCATCGTTGAAGTTTGATCCCAAAAGCGACTGGTATTGCGATACTCCTGTGTCAATCAAGCCTACGGTGATACCTTGTCCTGTACTGTAATTCCATGCTTGCGGAATATTATGTTTCTCATACGTCCATGGTTGTAGGCAATTTGGAGAAATAACGGTGTAATCGGCTGCATACACATAGTCGGCAGAAGTGGTACATCCCGACGAACTTTTGTAGCGATTTTCTTCAGCAAAAAACTCGTAGCCAGTAGGTTCTACGTATCTTACCGATGGGTCTCTACGCAATTTTTTGATGGTTTCGATACTTTCTACATGCACATCGATGTAATTTAAATGTGCATCATCATAAATCAATACACTCTCCGACTTTTTCAAATTAGAGACAGTCTCCATTTCTGTTATGACATTTAAGATATTTGTTTTTACAGTTTCGTTGATTGTGCTTTTGTGATTAGAAAAAGCGTGATTGCCATAACCTACTGTTAAGATATTGTAGCCATGTTGGGTGGCACTCCAAAGTAAGTGGTCGCTAGCATCTGCCCAGTTGAAATTACCTGTGGTGCTAATGCTATTTTTGATAATCGAGTTAATTTCTGTTGGGCTTAATGGTTCTTGTTCGGTAATACTTTCTGTTTTATTTAATTCGTTAAATTCGTCTTGCTGCGTACAGGCCACGAAAAAAAGCAGGCTAAATAATAAAATCAGATTCTTTTTCATTTTTAAGTTAGTTTAAATAGTTAGTAATTAAGGTCTGCAACCTATTTGATGTTGCTTATACAACGATGTAAATCCCAAAGATTCAATAAAGCATACCATTCATTTTATCCACATACTTACTTGTATCTTGACAAAATTAAATATTTTATTTTTTTTGAGGGTATCATATAAAATTTTATGCCACAAAAGTATAAAAAAATAATTGATTAATACTATTTGGAGTATTATTTTCTAAAATAAAACGATAGAAATACTTGGAAAGTTATGATTTTAGTGGGAAATAGTACTTGTTTTTTTTTGAAACAAATACCTCACTTGATCGTATAAGCGACTTTTTTTAGATATTCATTCTTACAAATAATGGTTTACTACGCTCCAAAGCACCGTCTATTATTTGATTATTATTCAATTGTTTATTAACTTTGGGGTCTTAAACAATTAGCATCTAATTTTAATCATTTTACTAGCAATTTTAGTGTACATCACAATTTTATATTATTTTAAAGATAATAAAAAACAATAAATTTCAAAACTTTATTTCTGATAATCAGGTAGTTATAGAAAACTACTAACCTTTTGTAACCTTCTATTTTAGTTAATTCTCGTTTTATTTGAATATATTTGTAAATTAATAAATAAAGTTTTTTTAGAATTAAAATCTATACGAAATCTCAAGTTGCTATGAAAAAAACAATACTTTTAATGCTTTTAGGTATTCTAAATTTTCAATTGATTTCTGCTCAAACAGCCGAGATTGATAGTCTTGAAAACCTATTACAGAAGTATACTGAAAAAGACAGTATAAGGGTTAATTTACTAAATGAAATAGCCTATAAGATTTATTTAAGAGATTTTAATAAAACGTTAATGTATGCCACAGAAGCCAATGAATTAGCTACTAAATTGAATTACCAGAAAGGAAGAGCCGAAAGCTTTCGTTATATTGGAATACATTATTATATGGAAGCTAATTATTCTAAAGCATTAGAATTTTATCAAAAATCATTAAAAGTAGAGGAGAATTTAAGTAATGATAAAGGTATTGCAAGGTGCTATAATAATATTGGAATGATTTATAGATATCAGAAAGACTTCCCAAAAGCCTTGGAGTACTTACAAAAAGCATTAAAGAAGAGTGAAGAATCTAATGATAGATTAGGTAGTTCCTTGTCTTTAAATAATATAGGAAATACGTATAGAAATATGACCGACTACTCAAAAGCCTTGGAATATTATCAAAGAGCATTAACAATAAAAAAAGAGCTAGGAAATAAGCGAGGAATTGCTGGAAGTTTACATAATATTGGAAAAAACTATAAATATCAAGCTAATTATATTAAATCGTTAGAATATTTACACGAGTCTATTAAATTATCTATTGAAATAGGAGACAAATCAATTGAAGCTCGGAATTATACGGAATTAGGATCTGTATATTTAAAACTAAATAAAATAAAAAAAGCCTATAATTATAGTAAAACAGCCTACATTTTAGCGACCGATATAGGCGAACTCTATTTTCAAAAAGAAAGTTCGAAAATATTAACCAAAACGTGTGAAATACTTGGTTTATATAAGGAAGCCTATAAATATCATATTATCTTTAAAGCCGTAAATGACAGCATTTATAATGAGAAAAATGTAAAAAAAATAGCAGAATTAGAATCTCAATATAAATATGAGAAAGAGAAACAAATCACAGAATTAGAACAACAAAAAAAAGATGCAATACATATTGCAGATGAAAAGCGACAAAAAACAATTCGTAATTTCTTTATTTTAGCATTTATTTTAATGGCTTTACTTGCCACTATTATATATAAAAATTTCTTACAAAAACGCAAAGCAAATGATGTTCTTGCAAAGCAAAAAAAGGAAATAGGAGATAAAAATGAAGAGTTATTTCAGCAAAATGAGGAAATTCATGCTCAGTCAGAAGAGATGACAATTAAAAATAAGGAACTCAATGAATTAAATGCAACAAAAGACAAATTTTTCTCAATAATAGCGCATGATTTAAGAAATCCATTTAATACTCTTTTAGGCTTTTCAGAAATGTTATTAAATAATTTTAAAAATTACAAAGAAGAAGAACTAAATGAATTTCTAGGTATTATTAACCTAAGTGCAAAGAAGAATTTTGATTTATTAGACAATTTACTTACTTGGGCTAGATCCCAAACGGGTGGAATTAAATTTTCACCCGTTAAATGTAATATAAAAACAACAATTGATAATGAAACTTCATTATTGGCAGATGTTGCCGAAGTTAAAAATATAAAATTATTGATAAATATAGAAGCTGATTTATATGTAAATATTGATAAGAACATGGCAAAAACGGTTATCAGAAACCTAATCTCTAATGCTATAAAATTCACACCAAAAGGAGGTGAAATAATAGTATCTGCAAGCCAAAATAGTCAAGATTTCATAGAAGTTTCAATAAAAGATAATGGTGTAGGAATCCCCAACGAAATACAATCTAAGTTATTTGATATTAGTGAAAACACGACAACAAAAGGAACTGAAAAAGAAACAGGAACAGGTTTGGGGTTAATTCTCTGCAAAGAATTTGTGGAAAAACACAGTGGGGAAATTTGGGTCGA
>JAOZTL010000217.1 GCA_029942205.1 Bacteroidales bacterium
AATTTAATTATTTTGGAAAATAGTGATTTGAAAAATTTTGGAGCAGAACTGGATAATGCCCTAAAGCTAATGATTGAAAAATTACAAATGATTCTTTTAGGAGTAAGATCTTCGGCAGAAAATTTGGTTTTTGCAGCAAATCAAGTAAGTACAGCTTCGCAAACTGTTGCACAAGGCTCAAATGAGCAAGCGGCTTCTGCCGAAGAAATTTCGGGCACAATAGAGGAAATGGTGGCAACAATTAATCAAAATTCCGAAAATTCAATACAAACGGAGAGAATATCTAATGAAACGTTGGAGAATATTGAAGTAGGAAATAAATCATTCGTAGAAACTAATAATTCAGTGATTGAAATAGCCGAAAAAATATTAATTGTAAACGATATTGCCGAAAAAATTGATTTACTAGCCTTAAATGCAGCTGTTGAAGCCGCACGTGCAGGCGAACATGGAAAAGGTTTTGCCGTAGTAGCTTCTGAAATACGAAAATTGGCTGAAAATAGTCAAAAATCGGCACTTGTAATTGATTCACTCTCTAAATCAACAATTAGTTTATCTAAAAATTCAATCAAATTATTGACAGGAATATTACCAAACGTAAAAAAATCGACACAATTGGTGAATGAAATAACAGCTTCGAGCATAGAACAAAACTCGGGAGCAAGTCAAATTAACAATGCAATACAGCAGTTATCGCAAGTAATTCAACAAAATTCGACAACTTCTGAAGAAATGTCATCAAGTGCGGAGGAATTAGCTAGTCAGGCAGAAATACTGAAAGAAAATATATCTTTCTTTAAATTGAATACTGAAAACTTGATTGTTAGTGAAATAACTGATTTAAACATAAAACAAACAGGCAATAAGTCTGAAATCCAAGAAACAAAAGGAATTAAAATAGATCTTATAGAGACTGAAAATGATGATGATTATGAAGGATTCTAATTGAAAAACACTTATCATCGTGCTTACGTAGAGAATTACAAGAATAATTTAACAACTTAATAACTTAAATCATGGACTTTGATTTAATACAATTTCGCAATAAATTTATAGAAGATGCTACGGAGCTTTTAATTAAGTTAGAAACCGACATTTTAGCATTAGAGAATAATAAAACAGACAAAGAGCTTATTGAAAGCGTTTTCCGTGCAATGCATACACTCAAAGGAGTCACAAGCATGTATGGATTTGATAAAATCACCGAATTTACTCATTCACTTGAAAGTATTTATGATGCTATTCGGAATAAAGAATTTCCGCTATCGCAAGAAATTTTTGATATTACTTTTCAATCTGTCGATCACATTAAAAATTTATTAGATGATGTAGATTTTACAGCAGAAAAAAACCAAAAACTTCAAACGAAGCTTTTGGGTCAGATAAAAGAAATTCTGTCTTCAAACAATATGAATTTTCAAAAAAAAACAGCTCATTCAAATCAAAAAAAAGAAGAGACAAAGGAAAATACAAATAAAAACACTTTCTATATTTTACTTCGCAGCAGCGAATCTCTCATTAATAGAGGTATAAGAATACTAAACATTTTTGAAGAACTGAGTGAAATAGGAAAATACCGAATACTTGACAAAATAAAGCTTACAGAAACAAAAAAAGTAAAAGAAGAATTTTGGCCTATTTTTTTATGTACGAAAGCAAAATTAGAAAAGATAGAAGACGTTTTTATATTTGTAACAGAAGATTGTAGTATATCAAAAATTTCAAATTTTGATATTTTCGATCCTTCAGCCGATTTTTCAAAAATAATCAATTTTGGTAAAGAAGAAAAAAAGCAAGAAAATTCAATACTCGAATCAGCCAATTTTTATAATAAATTAGAAGAAGAGGATTACAAAAACCACTTACAAAAGGACAATAATACTAAAGAAAATAATTCATTTGCAATAAGCCAAAAACAATCAAATACAACCAATAGAATATCTATTGATACAAATAAACTCGATCACTTAATGTACATGGTTGGTGAATTAATTACCGTAAATTCACAACTAAATCTTTCCACACGAAACTCTAATTTTGACATTATTCGTCCGTATTTAGAACAATTAGATAAACTGTCAAAAGGTTTTAGAGATACAGCCCTAGAGCTGAGATTAATACCTATTGGAGGAATGGTTTTTCGTTTTCAACGTTTGATAAGAGATTTATCAAATCAATTGGGAAAAGAAATCGATTTTAAAATAGAAGGAGCTGATATTGAGTTAGATAAAAACACTATTGATATTCTTTCAGAGCCACTGATGCACATTATTAGAAATAGCCTCGATCACGGAATTCAAGAACCCGATGTACGAGAAAAAAATGGAAAACCACGCAAAGGAACACTGAGCTTACAGGCTTACCATCAAGGGAATAATGTTATTATTCAGATAAAAGACGATGGAATGGGCATTGACTCGGATAAAATTTATAAAAAAGCCATAGAAAAAGGTTTTATTAGAGCAGGAACTCAATTGAGCAAAAAAGAAATTTATAATCTGATATTTTTGCCTGGTTTATCAACTTCTAAGAGTCTCACCAAAATATCGGGAAGGGGAGTTGGAATGGACGTAGTGCGCAAAAAAATTGCAAACGTAAGAGGCGAAGTTGAAATAAATTCGGAATTGGGTACTGGAACTTCTTTCACCATAAAATTGCAACAATCTATCTCTATTTTAGATACAATGCTCATTCAAGTTGCCGATTTATATTTGATGATTCCTTTATCGGATATTGAACAGTTTAATCAACAAAAAATAGACGAAATAGAAACAAGAAAGTACACAAAAACCTTAGAATATCAAGACAATTTAATTCCTTTTATTGATTTGAAAGAAATTTTTAATTTAGAAAAAGAAACAAATTCTGAATTGAAAAACTATAAGTCAATAATTATAAATAAAGGAAATAAAAAAATAGCACTTATTGCTGACAGAATAATAGGCGAACACCAAGCTGTTTTAAAACCACTTGGGAAAACCTTCAAAAACCAAAAACTTTTCTCCTCTGCAAGTGTTCTTGCTGGTGGCGAAATGGCATTCATGCTAAATATAACCGAATTGCAAAAAACAGTTAAGGAACATAAAGTAAATTAAACTATAATAATTAGGCGAACTTGCTTTGTTCTTTAACGACTTTAAAAAATCAAACACATGAAAAACTCAAATAAATATACATATCTTTCATTTAAAATAAATAATGAAATGTTTGCAATTCCGATAATAAAAGTGCTAGAAATATTGCAAGAACAAAAAATCACAAGAGTTCCAAATGCACCAAAAGATGTAAAAGGAGTTATTAATTTCAGAGGTGATATTATTCCCATTTTCGAAACTCGCACAAAATTTGGACTTCCAGAAAGGGAAAAAGGCAAGAAAAGCATTATGATTGTCATCGAAATAAAAACCGAAAACAACAAACTTATCGTTGGAGCAATTGTTGATTCAGCAAAAGATGTTATAACAATACCGAAGGAAAATATAAAACAAGTACCAACAATGAGTAAAAATTTCAATACAGATTTTCTCGATGGAATTGCTAAAATTAAAGAAAAATTTATTATGCTACTAAATACAGATAAGGTATTTTCTGAAGATGAAATCGCGACTCTTCTTGAACAAAAACACTAAGGTCTTCAACTTTTTTGATGTTGCTTACGCACTAGTGTAACGAGTTTGGTCTAAAAACCCTGCCAGCGTTAATTTTGTGAAAATTAATCAACTTGTAATAAGTGTGTTACAAAACACTGGCAAGGTTGATTTTCAGAAAGATTGAATATATTAATTCTCTTTGGTAATTACTTTTACGAGCTTATCGTTACGAAATTCAGCTTTATAAATAACACGTCCCGTTCTGTCCCATTGCATTATTTTTCCATGTTTTCTTCCTTTCACGTAAGGGACTTCGTTTTTAAGTTTACCATTCTCGTGCCATTGATGCCATTTTCCTACGGGACGACTATTTTTATAGTGTTCCTCTCGGCTTTTTCCTCCAAATTTATTGTAGTACGTCCACGTGCCACTTCGTTTGCCTTCAACAAAATATCCATTTACATTTTCCTTTCCATTAGGCAAATAAGTAATGTATACTCCATTAGGAATGCCGTCTTTCATGCCTTCTTTTCGTTCCATATTGCCTAGTGCATTCCAGTATATCGAAGTTCCGTTTTTCAAATTATCTTTGTAGTTAATTTCATATTGTTGTTTACCATTAGCATACCAGCCAAGCCATTTGTTGTTCATTTTTCCATCGATAAATGTGCCTTCCATCGATTTACTTCCGTTAGAGTGAAAAGAAATCCATACACCTTGTTCTTTTCCATTCACAAATTCACCTGAATAGTAGACATTTTCATTTTCGTAATACACTGTCCATGGTCCTTTTTTGCGTCCAAATTGAAATTCGCCTTCTTTCCATTTTCTCCCGTTAGCATACCAGTATGTCCAGTGTCCATGCATTTGTCCCTTTTCATAATACCCTTCATTGCCTTTCTTTCCATCGGTTCGGTAATATGTCCAAAGTCCTGTTTGTACGTTATTATCAAAATTCCCTTCCATGTTTAATTTTCCATCTTCGAGCCACCACTGCGCTTTTCCATGTTTTTTATCACTAACAAACATTGTTACGTTTTCTTTATTCCCATTATCGAAATAGCGTTCGTGCATCCCCATTTGCTTTCCATCCGAGTATTTTCCTTTTCGGGCAATTTTCCCATTTTCATACCAAATTGTCCAAGTACTATCTTTTTCACCATTCGTCAAGCGACCTTCCATCCTAATTTGCCCATTTCCGTACCAAAAACGATTCAATCCATTCTCGTAATTCAATTCGCTAAGTAATTGTCCTTCAGATCCCCATTCGAGCCATTTTCCAGTTTTGTCTCCTTTAGTAAAAGCTCCTTTGGAACGAATATTTCCGTTGTCGTGATAAGTAATCCATAACGAATCTTCCAAACCATTCTTATAGAAACCACTTTCGTATACTTTTCCGTTACTAAATCGATCTGTATAGCGTCCATTCCCTTGATTTACAAGTGTATCTCCATTTATATCAAACAGATAAATAAGTTGTTTTTTATTATCAGGAAAATATTCAATTTGTTTCATTTTTTGCCCCGCAACATTCCAATATGTCCAAATACTATCTCGAATGTCGTTCTTGTGTTTCCCTCTGATTGCAATATTTCCATTTTCAAACCATTCGGAATACCTCCCATTTTGAATACCATAAAAGAAATTACCTTCATTTTGTTTTTTACCATTGGGATAATAATAGGTAATTCGTCCATTGACATTTCCTGCTCGATATTCGATTGTATGATCAAGCAGACCTTTTTCTGTCCAATATTTCCACAACCCATCTTCCGTGCCATTGGATAAGGCATAGCCCTCACTTTTTTTATTGCCATTTTTCCATACTTCGTTCGTTTGTTTTTGCGCAAACAACGGAATTGTTATTAATAGAATTAGAATAATGCTAATTTTTTTCATCTTTTTATTTTTTTTTGTGATTTCAGACTTCGTCTGTTTTATTATTTTTACTCATCAAAACTATGTTTTAACGATTTATTACACTGCTTGATATATACTAAAATGCTGCAATAATTATGAAAACAAAATGTTTCTTTTTCGCTTTATTTTCTTCACAAAATCCTTGCATAGCCTGGCTATGCAAGGATTTTGTGCATCAATAAAACAAAAAATAAATTATTTTTAGAATCATAATTATTACCACAATTTAGTATAATTGTATGCATTAGGCATAACTTACTGATCGACATTGACAATTTATCCAAAAATAAATATCAAAACAGACGAAGTCTGAATCTAATCATTTTCGGATAGGAATAAAAATATTAATTAAGAAAATAACCTTAATTAGAAGACTTTTATTACATTTGCCGTCGTTTTTTCATACACTTATAGCATAGCGAAAGGTACAAAAAATATTCGTATTAAAAGCGTTTTTTGTTAATAGCAATGCTTTTC
>JAOZTL010000218.1:0-1915 GCA_029942205.1 Bacteroidales bacterium
TCTAAATATTGTTTAAATATTGTTGCATCATTTGCAGCAAAATCAACGTCCGATTCGCTATTCAATCCTGTTTGAAATGTACTATAATCCTCGTTTCCAATAACTAGGGCATAAGTCTGAGGTTTTGATTTATTTGTTTTAGGGATGCGTGTGTCTATTTCCGATTTTTTAGCAATGTAATTTGGTTGATTCTGAGGAATATTGAAATTCAAATAATCAAAATGAGTAGCCACTTGCACATTGCCTTCGTATGTGTAGCTGGTGTCGGCAAAGTAAGTGTACTGCTTATTGGCACAAATAACATTCGTATTCTTTATCACAAATTTATCGCTCACCAAGCCATAAACAATATTCTCGAATCGTACCGAGGTCCAATTATCTTTCACCAATTTGGCATCACTTAGCGGCACTTTGATATAAATATCTTGTAAATTTTCTATTGATATTTTATAGGTTTCGTTATCAGCATCAAACTTTTGCAGGCTAGCATCATCAAACACGAATGTTTGTTTGCCATACAAATTTATTGCCTGCGTAATATACTGATCGAGTATTTTTTGTCTATTTTCGTCTTTCGTCCGCTCTTGATGGTCTTCCGAACGTTCAAACTCACCTTTAAGTTGCCATTTGTTCATTTTTTGGCGTACATAAGCTTCGATACGTTCGCTTGGTTTCTCGTTTTCTTGATTATTTTGCAAGGCAGCAATCTCAAGCGGCTCTAGCACACGGCTGTAAACCCGAATATCATCAATTTTACCATTAAAGAAATTACTGTTATTCAAATTTCCTATTTTCAGTTTGTTTTGTTCCGAATAAGCATACTTTCCAGTTGCTTTTTGCTTGCCATTTACATAAAATTCGATCAAACTATCGCTGTTTACAGTCAGCAATAAGTGATACCATTGATGCAATCGCATTGGTTTTTCCCATGTAGCTCCATTGGTTGCAGTATTGTTGTTCCACACGATGGTTTCTTTATTATTCGAAGCCATTACTAGTCCAAAATACGAGTTTTCCCAGCCAATAATATTGTCAAAATCATGGTGTTCGTTTTTTTTTGCCCACACCGAAATGGTGAAATTTTCTATTGGTAATGGCAGTTCTACTTCCATATAATCATTAACACCGTCAAATAAATAAGCAGCATCGGCATTTCCGTATCGGTCGGCAGTTGATTTTGCTCCATAAGCTAACACGCTATGCTGGTATTTGCTATTGTCCATCACATCGCCATTTAAGGACAGATGTAGCATTAAGCCTTTTCGCAAATTTATTTCTTGTGCATGAAGCGTCATGCCTACAATCGATAAAATGCATATAAAAATAAGTTTCTTTTTCATGGGGTTTTATTTTTTTTAAGCACTTCGTGCTATTTAATGTTGCGTACATTCTTATACAAAACAATTACAATCAATGACTTATCGAAAAATAAATATCCGATTCTATATTTTGCTGAATCTTCGGAATTTACAAAATTGCATAAGCAGCTATAAATTTAAGTCGAAAACCTTATTTTGTAACAAGAGTTCTGTTTTGTTCTTAACAACTAAAAAAGATGCTTGTGTAGTATAATCAACAATTATTTTTTTTTGATTATCTGAATTTCAAACTTCATCTTTTTTGATGTTTATTTTTTGATAAATTATCAATATAAATCAGTAAGTTATGCCTAAATCGGTACAATTATATCAAGCAGTGTAATAAATCGTTAAAATATAGCGATATTGATGAGCAAAAATAATAAAACAAACGAAGTCTGAATTTATGCTCCTTAAGATTAATCGATTTTGATTCCCATCACCAATACGTCGTCTACTTGTAGCGAACTTTGTTTCCAATCATGAAATACTGCTTCGATTCTCTTTTTCTGCTCATGCATTGGGTATTCTTGCAGATCATGCAGCATTTTTTTAAA
>JAOZTL010000218.1:1925-5975 GCA_029942205.1 Bacteroidales bacterium
ACGCACAAAGAATTTTCGTTTGTTTGGATTTATTTGATCTGCAAAACCATCAGTAAACATGTACAGTCTGTCATTTTTTTGCAATTCAATTACGGTATTTTTAAATGGTCGTTCTTTTATGAAAATTCCAATAGGATTTTTCGTTCCTTTGATCTCTATCAGTTCTTTCTCTCGGTAAATATACAACGGATTGTATGCTCCTGCAAATTCAAGTAGCCGTTTCTTTTTATAAATAATGCATAAAGCCATGTCCATACCGTCTTTTTGCTCTCCTTGTTTGCCTGTTTGTTGCAATGATTGTTTTACTTCTGTCCGTAAATCTTCCAGAATCAGACTGGGCGACGTGTTTTTCTTACGTGCCACTACATCGTTAAGCATCGATATGCCAAGCATACTCACAAATGCTCCAGGAACACCATGCCCTGTAGAGTCGGCTACTGCAATGATATAGAGCGTATCATCAGCATAATTTATTTTTTTAAACCAATAAAAATCGCCACTCACAATGTCCCGTGGTTGATAAAATACAAAATGCTCTATAAACGAATTTTCAAAAACTTCTGCTGGTGGTAATGCTGCTATTTGTATTCGTCGAGCATAATGGATGCTGTCCGTTATTTCTTTATTTTGTTTGTGAATCAACTCGTTGTGGGCTTGCACTTCGTCACGTTGTGCCATTATTTCTTCTTGTTGTTGTTGTATTTCGCTGGTACGCTGTTTCACAATACTTTCTAAGTTCATATTCTGAAAATCCAATTCTCTTGCAAACTCTTCGCTTTGTTCGGATGCATTTGTAAATTTGATTGCTAGCACGATCGACTGAGAAAACACCATAACAAAAACACCTGTCGAAGTTAATTCTATTACTCTAAAAATATTTTGAAAATATAAAATATCATTAATAATAGCTATAAAAAATAATATTCCTCCTAATAATAAAATAATCGATCCATCGAGATGCTTTTTTACACTTTTTATTAATATAAAAGTAACATAAATAATAGCAACTAATGCAGTAAGCTGATAAGCTGTAAGCGAGTGGGAAAAAATACGTCCAGGCGTAAATATAACCAATAAAATAAATAATAAGCTAAGTAATTGATAAATAAGTACAATTTTTCTATTTATTATTTCTCGATATATTTCATACACAAATGTTATAAATACAGGGGCAGCGAGATAAAATGTCAAGTATTCTATTTTGAGAGCTAAATCATAATGAATATTCGGAAATATAATTTCCATAAATTTACTCCCCGTAACACTTACTCTCACTGCTATAATCAGTGAATATACACCAAACACGAATGACGAAAATTCTTTGGTTCGCAAAAAAAACAAAACAAAATGATATAAAGCCATTATAAAAAAACTTCCCATCAGAAACACTTCACTAAATATTTTTTTTGCACGATTATCGGCAGCAAGTTGTACGTTACTAAGCACAATTGCAGAATTAATTCCTCCATTACGATGCGAAAAATTACTTACTCTACATACCAATTCATTATCTCCGTTTAATAATTCAATATTTTTATATTTAGTAATGGCATCAGCCTCAGCCTCTGCTTGTTTTGTTCCTATTTTCCCTGTTGTAATTATTTTCTCACCATTCAACCAAAGATCATAAGAAGTCAATATTTCGCCCACTTTTATGGTGGTTTGTTGTTTTTTTCCTGAGTTTCGGATGATTAATCGATAAGTAGCATAGCCATCGCTAGGCAAAGTCTCTCCATCGAGTTCCATTCCAGTGTAATATTTTGGTAAGGAGATATACTGCTTTGTGTCAAGCAATTTCTGTTTAAAATCATTTGGATGAAGCAATTGTAGCCAATAAAATTCCCATTCGCCTTCGATAATCATTTCATCATTGGTTTCAGAATTCCATGTACCAATGTCTAAAATACCTTTTTGTGCCTTTGCTGTAATTGATTGACCGCCTTCTTGCTTTTTACATCCCGACATTCCTAGCCAAATGACGATAATAAGCATGAGCAATGGTATTATTCTTTTTGTTATAGACATTACACTTTTATAAATAAATAAAATATAAACATTTTTAAATATTGTAATTATTATAATTAACTCATTCTAAGATTTTTGATCTTTTTAATACTATTTACGTACTTATATAAAATCATTATTATTACCACAATTTAAGATACAAGGATTTCATGCAATAAATGTTCCTTTTAAAAAAAATCTTTCGATTAATAATATTCTGAATAATAATAAATAGCTGCAAAAATAGCAATTACGGCTAATATTGCTAATGTAATTTTAATCCAACTATACGGACGTTCGCCTTGCACTTCGCCAGTTCGCCCATTTACCATAAATCGGTACACTTTATCGTTGTACCGATAGGCACTCAGCCAAATCGGTAGCAAAATATGCTTAAAATAAATAGATGAATAACTGGTATTACTACTCGTTACTTGTTGTCGATCACCTCCAATATCCGAGCGAATGTCGCTATCAATAATCACTTCCATTTTATATTGAGCTTCATTGTAGCCTGTTTCCAAATCCGTTTGATAGGTTTCTGCTTTAAATCCCACCAAAAACTGTTTGTCATAAGGGACTAAATTTTGTAAATCCCATGGTTCGAGCTTATCAATGTGTTTCTCTGGTAACGATTTGCTTGCTACAATAAGCATGTCGTTAAAAAATCGAGAAACGTAGCCACTAACCGAAGTCCATCGGGTTTTAGTAACAGTACGTGTTGCTTCTTTTCCTTCACTATTGGTGTATCGTTCGGTTTCACGGTAATCGTCGCCACGCTGACCACTGTAAGTGGTACTTGTTTGTGCATCAAAAGTCCAGTATGGGATATAAATCCCTGATAATTTACCATTTCGACGAGCCGCTTTACTTAAATTGTTTGGTGCCCACCATAATTTTTTCAACCATTTCAAATATGCATCCATTCCTTCCTTTTCGGCGATTTTGAAGGGAAGTAGCGATTTTGGTTCAATGATTTGTGCCGTTTGAGTTTGATCTAATACAAGGGGAGTTGCACAAAAATCGCAAGTTTCGGCAACCACACCTTCGTCTAAGGTAGTGGTTGCACCGCAGCTTTGGCATTCGACCACGGTCAGTTCTAGTTTAGGTGCAGTATCAACTGTACGAATAAACTCTTCATAAGCAATTTCTTCTATTTTTTCCTGACTAATTTCTATTGGATTTACATTTCCACAATACTCACAAGTCAAGCTAGTAGTACCAGGCACAAAGCTTAACATAGCACCACATTTTGTGCATTTTATTTTATTAGGGTTAGCTTGAATATTTTTTTCATTCATCGATTTTATTTTGTTAATTTTGTACTAAGCACCTATGAAAAATTAATTGTATATTTACTTTTCGATAAGCCATTGATTGCGATAGTTTTGCACAAGTGCGTAAGCAACATTAAATAGCATAAAATGCTTATTATTTCCGTTGCTTTTAAATGTACTCTCAAAATGCACAAAATCGTTTTTCATGCCTTCTTTTTCGGAAAAATAGAAGATAAATACATTTAATATAGCTCTGACGAAACAGCATAGTCCTTGTAAAAGCAAAAGTACGTTCACCCATAATGTATATTGCTTTTCCATTAGTTTGCCGACCTATTTTATTTTTTATTTTTAAATAATATTAACGACCAGTTTTCATGATTTCTATTTTTTGTCCACTCGGGTTCTATTTTCGGAAATTCGATGTCAATTATTTCAGTGTATTCCTTGATTGCTGCATCTAGTATTTGGTTATTCCACTCGTTATGAGGTGTATTTGAAAAATTAATTAACATACAAAATTAATATTAGTATTGAACATTTTTTTTTGATAAACAATAATACAGTTTTTTTTTAAGAGTAAAAAAAAAGCTTTATTTGTTTTTTATAAATTTAAGAACAAATAAGCTAGAATCAGGAGGCTAAAAACAAAGATTTTAAATAAAAAAAGAACTCGAAAACAATGGATAATCATTATCTAACGTTTTAAATTAAGTACTCTTACGAAAAAAACAAAAATCACTTTACATTAAGTCAATGTAATCATAAA
>JAOZTL010000219.1 GCA_029942205.1 Bacteroidales bacterium
TCGAAACGATTGTCGCCACGACAGATCATTGTCGGTCAGTATTCGCAAACGAATGATGTAACCCAAATCACGAATTACCATAAATATAATGGCTACTGAAATCCAAATTACCGCTTGTCCTGTAAATTCTACCACATCGAATATGGCTGGATCAAAATTGTCCCAAAACATGTAGCCTACAGCGCCTAAGCCTATCAGTATTGGATAAATCATGCGTCGGGGCTTGATGCGGTCTATTAAGTTTTTGGTTTTATCTATTTCTTTTTTCGACATTATTCTTTGACTTTTAAGGTCTTCGACCCATTTGATGTTGTTTACGCAACTTTATAACTCATACTACTGAGCATAATACAGAATTATTAATATTATTACTTTACGAAGTTGATTTTAACTGATTATTAGAGACTTATTAGATAAAAGATTTTAGTAGAAAGTGGAAATATGTAATTAATTTCATTTATTTAGACTTAAAAATCTTACTAGCTGATGAGAATATTGCAAAAATACGTATTGTTTTGCTATTTCTTGCTTTTGTTTATGAATTTTTAACGAATGATGCTCTCTCTCTTTTTTTGGATTACCGTATGCTGTTAGTTATGATTTAGCGTAAATTTTGTATGATATTAATTGAATTTATCGGATATTTGGATATTAGCACTCGCAAGCGACTGTTTATCAGTAAAATAATTATCAATTATTCATTGTCAATTATAAATTTAACAAAGTGTTGGTATCAGTACCGTGTGGTTATTCTAAATATTTTGAATGTTCAATTTCAAGTTTTTTTTTGTATCTTTGGCAATAAAGTCAAATACTTACAAAAGGATCATTAATTTCAACAAACAACAAAAAAAAGCAGCATGAAAAATAAATTTATTTTCGTTCTTTTTTTGCTCATTGCCAGCACAAGCATTGCTCAAAAAAACAACATCTCCAAACTTACCGTTAAACAAATAATGCAGGCTGATGCCTTTGTAGGGCAACTTCCTAGCAGTATTCAATGGTCGGGCGATGCACAAACCGTGTATTTTAAATGGAATCCCCAAAGTACCGAAGCTTCCACGCAATACAAAGTAAACATAACGAAGCAAGTACCCGAAACAGTGAATGCGAAAGACGAAAAAGAACTTCAAATTCATTCGGCAGTGTTCAATAGCGATCGCAGCATGAAAGTGTACACTCAGGGAGGCGATTTGTATTTGTTAAACACAAAAACGAATGTAGTAACAACTATTACACAAACGGTTGCTCGTGAATCATCGCCCGAATTTGTACTAAATGACACAAAAATAGCTTTTAATTTGGACAATAATTTATATACTTGGGACATCGAGAATGGATTGATTAAGCAATTAAGTAATTTCAAAAAAGGAAATAAGCCAAGTAGTAAAAAAAGCACCAACGAACGGGACGAATGGCTCAAAAATGACCAAAAAGCTATGTTTGAAGTGTATCAAGATGACGGACAAAAAAAGAATCGTTACGGAAATCGTTTACATGGGGCATCCAATAACCCAGCAATAATTTATTTGGGTAATAAAAGTGTGATGAACATGCAATTAAGTCCCGATGGAAAATTCATCAGCTACCAGCTTATGGAGCGTGTTAGTGACAAACGCACGATGGTACCCAAATTCGTAACCAAATCGGGCTATACCGAAGAGGTAAATGCACACTCGAAAGTAGGAGGGGTGCAATCGAAATTTGAATTACACATTTATAATATAAAAACAAAAAAAACATACCGTGTGGCTACCAAAACACTCGAAGGTATGCAGGACAAACCCGCTTACTATAAAGATTATCCGAAAAAAAAATATGCTAAAATAACTGATAGAACAGGCTATATTTCAGGACCTTTCTGGAATAATAATGGGGAATCTGCTTTTATCGAAATAAAAGCGAATGACAATAAAGACCGCTGGATAGCATTATTGGATTTTACGGATGGCTCGCTCGATTTGCTTAATCGCCAGCACGACGATGCTTGGGTGGATGGCCCTGGTGTGGGCTGGTTTTCTCGCTACAACATTTCGCTTGGTTGGATGCCCGATGGTAAATCGGTTTGGTTTCAATCTGAAGTAACAGGCTATTCTCATTTGTATACAGTAAACGTAAAAAATAAAAAAATAAAAGCTCTCACCAAAGGGGATTTTGAAATATACAATCCTAAATTATCCAAGGATAAAAAGTCGTGGTATTTTTCATCGAATAAAGTACATCCAGGCGAATTGCATTTTTATGTCATGTCGCTTGATGGTGGTAAATCAACACAATTAACACAATTGCAAGGGAATAATACCGTTAGTTTATCACCCGATGAGAAGTGGCTAGCTATTCGCTATTCGTATTCCAATAAGCCATGGGAATTGTACCTTATGGAGAATCCCGTGCATAATAAAGTGGCAAAAGCGAAGCAAATAACCGATTCGCCAAGCGAGGAGTTTAAAGCTTACCCGTGGCGTGAACCGCAAGTGATTACTTTTGAAGCTGCCGACGGAGCTACCGTACATGCACGGCTCTACTTGCCAGAAACATCGGTAAATAATAAGGCTGCTGTGTTGTTTGTACACGGAGCAGGATATTTGCAGAATGCACATAAGTGGTGGAGTACGTATTATCGTGAATACATGTTTCATAATATCCTAGTAGACAATGGCTACACGGTGTTAGATATTGATTACCGAGGTAGTGCTGGTTATGGTAGCAAATGGCGTACAGGCATTTATCGGCACATGGGTGGTAAAGATCTTTCGGATCATGTGGACGGAGTTAAATTCTTGGTAGCCAAGCATGGTGTTGATCCAAATAAAATAGGTCTTTATGGTGGTTCGTATGGTGGTTTCATTACACTGATGGCCATGTTTAATGAATCGAAAACATTCAAAGCAGGCGCAGCTATTCGGTCGGTAACAGACTGGGCGCATTACAACCATGGATATACAGCGAATATTCTTAATACGCCAGTCAAAGACAGCCTTGCGTATCGTCGCAGTTCACCTATTTATTTTGCTGATGGGCTGAAAGGCGATTTGCTTATTTTGCATGGTATGATTGACGATAATGTGCATTTTCAGGACGTTGTACGCCTTGCACAGCGATTGATAGAACTAGAAAAAGAAGACTGGGAAATGGCTTTGTATCCTGTCGAGCGGCACGGTTTTGTAGAGCCTAGTAGCTGGACGGATGAATACAAACGAATCTTTAAATTATTCGATCAAAGCTTACTTGGGAATTAAGGTTTTCGACCTTTTTTGATGTTGCTTACTCAATTCTATAAAATTCGATGATTCGGTAAGATGTAGAATTGCGTAAGCAACATTAAATAGCACGAAGTGCTTACATGATAATTATTGAATTTCAATGATTTACAAAAAAACAAACAAATGAAAAATCTCTTAATTAGCTTTATTGCGTTATTCTTGCTGAATAGTTCTGCGGTAGAAGCTCAGGATGTATCCAAATTTCAGCCAGAAAAGATTTATTGGGTTGCAGGCAATGATACAATAAGTATCAAAATGGCTTTGAACGGTATTGCTATGCCTGAAAAATTGATATTAGTTGCTGAGTTTGAAAATAAAGCAGAATTGGATGCCGAAAAATTTGAATTTAAATGGTATCGACGTGGTGCAACTCGTAACTATCTCACAAATAGTTTTTTGAGAGAAATAAAACTTCCCGAATTGCCAGACGAAGGCATACAAATACAGTCGGAACGCAACAATTTGAAGCAAGGCTGGTGGAAAGTGGAAATAGAATCGGTGAATGACCGTAAAAGTCTATTTTTTAAAGGGAAAAATGTTTTCTGGATTTTAATTAGATAAAATGAAACATGGAAGAGACTAAAGCTAAAAACACAATAGAAGGAACTATTTTGCTAAGTGAAGCACTTGGTAATTCAGAAATCATTCTTGCCTTTGCATCTGAATATGGACAAAAAATAGAACAAAAATATATTCGGGTATTGATTGAAGCCAAAAATTTGGAACAACGCAAAAGTTGGACAGAACAAAAAGAAATTGAGTTCTGGGAGGCTTATCAGCACATTTCAAAATTGATACAGCCAGTAACGATTGATAGCTTGGTTGCAAGCAAAGAAACAAATATTAATCGAAGTAAATGGGTTTTTCGCTTATTCAAAAAAGAAAGACGAAAATCTCTCGTAAGACGGACTGTTTTCTTTTATTCGACACTCACTATAATTGTGATGTTTGCCATGTTGATATTACAAATATATTCGCTAAAAGGCACTACTTTGCTCAATAAAATACAGAGTACCAATACGGTAATGAAAGAAAAAGAAAAACGCATGCAGCAGCTAGTGCTTATTACCGAAAATAATGGAAATAACCGTAGTGCAAACATGGAACGGGATATGCTCGAAACCGAAGTAGAAGAGCTTAATCTGGAAATTGTAAATACAACCGAATTGTTGGATAGTTGGCTAAAGCTGACACGTTTTTCTGAAAAAGAAGAGCCTATCATAGAAGTAGAAGCAGAATTTCCGATGGATGGACCGCCTGAAATTTCGAATGCACATAACAATAACATAAAAATATTAGAAGAAACTAAAAATTACACGTTGATATTGAATATGTATATTCTTCCTTTGTTGTATGGCTTGTTAGGTGCATTGGTGTTTGTCTTGAGAGATTTACGAGATGAAATAAAGACAATGGTGTTTTCGCACGAATCGAATATTTCGTTTGCATTGCGCACGCATTTAGGAGCATTGGCTGGCTTGGTCGTTGGACTTTTTTGGGGCGATTTGGAAACACAGCAACTTGAATTTGTGGAATCCTTATCTCCACTGGCAGCGGCATTTTTGGCTGGTTATAGTGTCGAATATGTATTTCGTTGGGTTGAAAGTTTTTTAGGATCTACCGAAAAAAAAATAACTAAAATTACAGTAAGCCCAAAAGAAGATCTTACTATCAAATAGGTTAATACATTAAACAAAAAAAGCGACCCCAAAGTCGCTTTTTTATTATCTAACCTAAACCTATACTATGAAAAAAAATATCTAATTAATCTTTTGTTTTTAATAACATCACAAAGATAAGCTAGTTTTTAGTTAATAGGATTTAAGGAAGGTTAATTAATGTTAAAGCTTTGTTTTGTAGATCCGTTTGACGTAAAAAATCAAACAGCCACTTTTATTTGTTCTGGCTCTTGTATCCATACGCATGCTTCTTTGTTTGGTTTTTTGATTGCTTCAAATTGATAGCCTTCCCTGCTCAAATGGCGTAATACTATTTTTAGCGCATATTTCATGTTTTTTGCGGCTTTTATTGAATCGTGAAATACGATAACCGAGCCTTCCTGTACGTTATCTAGTACATTACGAACACATTGTTGTGGACTGACTTCGGGATCATAATCTACGCTAAGAACGTCCCACATCACGATGTGAAATTTGTTTTTCAGTGCTTGCGATTGTTTATATTTCATTCGTCCGTGTGGTGGACGGAATAAGTTTGAGCGTATCAGCTTTTGGGCTTTCATCACGTCTTCTACGTAAGTATCGGTGTCGCAATATAAGCCTTTTGAGTGATTAAAGGTGTGATTACCTACTGTGTGTCCTTCTTGTAGGATTTGATCGAAAAGCTTAGGGTGTTTTTCTACATTATTTCCTACGCAAAAGAACGTTGCTTTGGCGTTATATTTACGAAGCGTACGCAACACCCAAGGGGTGGTTTCTGGTACAGGACCATCGTCGAAGGTTAAGTATATTTTTTTTTCTTTGTTAGGAAGTGTCCAAACTCGATTGAAATAAAACCAAGATATAAACTTTGGAGTATGTGCCAATAACATAAATAAATAATTTGTTGTGTTGTGTGTAATTGTTGTTTTTTCAATAACGCTGAAATAATGAAAATAGTATTTAAGTACTTCGTGTTAAGGTCTTCACCCTTTTTGATGTCGCTTT
>JAOZTL010000220.1 GCA_029942205.1 Bacteroidales bacterium
TCAAAATTACTTGAGTGCCGATCGGATAGAAATGGTGTTCGATATGCCGCTAGGCGAAATTGTGTTTGATTTTTATGATAAACTAAAAAGTATCTCCAAAGGTTATGCATCGTTTGATTATCACCAAACGGGCTTCAAACCTGCTAAACTTGTCAAACTAGATATTCTACTGAATGGCGAAAAGGTGGATGCTTTATCGTCGCTCATCCACGAAAGTAATGCTTATGTTCTTGGTCGCAAAATGGTAGACAAGCTCAAAGAGCTGATTCCTCGCCAGCAGTTTGATATTGCGATACAAGCAGCCATTGGCGCAAAAATTATCGCTCGATCTACCGTCAAAGCTGTTCGGAAGGATGTTACTGCCAAGTGTTATGGTGGCGACATCACTCGTAAACGTAAATTGCTCGAAAAACAGAAAAAAGGAAAAAAGAAAATGAAACAAATAGGGAATGTCGAAGTGCCACAGAAAGCATTCTTGGCGGTACTGAAATTGGATTAGGTCTTTTTGATGTGGCTTGATAAAGTAGAAAAGTAAGTAGTTGCATATAATTAAGCGACACTTTTTTATTTGAAACAACTTGTAAGTTGTTGATTGCAATAGATTTGCATAAGTCTGTAAGCAACATCAAACAGCACGAAGTGCTTAGAAAATAAAAAGGAAGTACTTATCAAATAACACAAAGTGTTTTATGAATGAAATAGAAAAAGTATCGGCATTTGATCAGAATATCATGCTATATTTATTATTATTAGTACTGATGGGCGTGGTGGTGGTGCTGTTTCAGTCCTGCTATGGACAGAAAAAGCCCGACAAAGAAAAACTCCGTCAAGCATTGATTGATACCGATCGTGCATTTGCTGCTTTAGCTCAAACGGAAAGCTACAAGCAAGCATTCATACAGCATGCCGCCGATAATGCGGTATTGCTTCGCCCAAACAGTCTGCCGCTAGAAGGCAAGGAGGCTGCTGAACAATGGATACAAGGCTTGGAGAATAACCAAAATGTAATCACATGGACTCCTCGAACTGCCGAAGTGGCGCAAATGGTGGATATTGGCTATACGTATGGAACATACTTTATCACAGGTGCAAACGGTAACAAATCGCAAGAAACACCTTACGTGGCTATCTGGAAACGACAAAACGATAACACTTGGCAACGAATCGTAGATGCAGAAATGTAGATCTTCGACCTTTTTTGATGCTACTTAAGTTATAGTAAAAGTAGAAAATAGTAAGTTGAAAGTATAAAAATAAGAAATGGAACTTGAAACAAAAACAGCAAGCGTTAGTTTTATAGAAGGTCGATATTTGCTCGTGCGCTTTAAGCCCAATGAAAGTATAGACAAAGCACAAGCAGAAGAAATTATTAAAAAAGTGCACATCTTATTGCCTGAAGGGGCAAATATTCCTTTTGGGAATATTATTGATGCAACCGACATGTTTTTTATTAGTGGGAGTGCTCGTAAGTACTTTGCCGAATCTCCCAACCCCGACATGGTGGGCGTTGCATTGTTGGTCAAAAGTCAGATACAAGCAGGATTTGCCAACTTGTACATGAAATTCACACGCCAAGCCAGCCCAACGAAAGTTTTTTATAAAATGGAGAATGCCAAACAATGGATATCCGATCGTTTGGATACTAAAGAATAAAGACCGCTTGATGTTTTCAAGTAGTCTTTTTTTATTTACGACAAGGCAAGTCTGATGCTTTTTTTGTAAATCTCTGATTTAATTAATATTATATAAATACGTGAACAACATCAAAAAGGTCGAAGACCTTATTTGAAGAGGATGATGGCAGATGCAATACCTACCGATATGCCTATGCTTGTACCGAATAAGGTACGCGTAATTTTTTTGCGTTTAGCCATTTCTAAGTAACCGTCTATGTAACATTGGTTATTTGCATATTCAGGTGAAATATTCAGATTTTTAGCTTTTATTTTTATACTTCCACTAATGATGTTACCAGCTGTTGGTAGGGCAGGAGCGTATAACGTGCTCAATCCGATGGTTGGTACGGCATACACGGTGGCTGCTCCTAGCGCAAAACCTGTAAACATAGCACCTTTAGCTTTATAATTATCACGAGCATCGTAGTGTCCTTGCAAATAATCCCTAAACTGTTCGAGAGTAGGATCGATGCCTTCTTCCCGACAGCGGTAGAAAACCTCTTCGTTGCCATTTTCTTCGATTACCGAGAATACTTCTTGGCAGTACAACACTCTTGTTTTGTCTCTTTTATTTTTGTATAAGAACATTTGGTTCTGTTCGTCAAATTTATACTTTGATGTTTCTATTTTAGTTCCGTCGGTCAATTGAATCGAGTATTGTGAAAATAATACAGTGCTGAAAAAAATAGAAATAATTCCGAATATGATTGCCTTGCTTTTCATGATAGTAAATTTATGTTGTAAATATTTTTTTTAATTGCTAGTGTTTACTTATAATACGAAATGAGTTAATTATTTGTTCCTTAATTATATACGAAATAATACAGGCAACTAACTGTATTTTTACAGTCTTTGAATTATAAATTAAGATCTTTCGGGCTCTCATTTGTAGGTCGTTCGTACCTGTCTTTTTGTTGTTTTTAGTGATTTTCTACTAGTTTGTGCTCAAAATGAAACATTAAGTACTAAAAAAAGATATTTCGCAATGAATTTGTTGTTGGTAAAAACGGTTTTGACTGATGAAGAAGTTGAAAAGGATGGTTTGTTTTTCTTTTGAAGCCATTATAAATGGATGCCTATCGGATGCAGAGTCTTGCCAAATCTGAATCACAATTATAACAGCAATTCAGTATACAAAGCAGATGCCCATTTGGTTTTTATTACTCATCAAAATAAAATAGAGGAAAAATCTTACAAAAGTAAGGATGCGAACAGAAATTTCTTGATTATAAAAGATTTTTCATTCCTGCGTGAGCAACTTAAAGAGGTTGAAGATCTAAAAAGAGCATGAATAATGGCAAACAAAAATGAATCGTACTTAAATGAAATAAGATTCTATTTTTTAATAGAAAAAATGTACTTTTGCAAAGATGAATCAAAACACTGTATTTGTTTGATTAGTAATGAATTCTATTTTATCTAATGAATTAGCCAATGACCACCGAAATAAAATCGAAAGGAAATTTAAAACGAACAGAGCTTGTTTTTAAAAGTAGAGAAATGATCGATTTCTTGAAACGAGACCAAAAAGAATTATTGTCGTATGGCGTTACGATTGATCGAATAGCCAAATTTGAACACAAATTAGGAAAAGCCCTCAGTTTAGACGTGGACGTGCTTTTGGCAGAAGATAAAGTGAGCGCATCCGAAAAAAAATCAGGTGCAAGAGAGCAATTGATGAGCAAACTGAAATTGATTTCTATCTTACTCAAAGACGTGTATGACAAGCAAATGGCTGAATATCGTTACTATGGATTGATACTCATCGAACGTAAAAAAGATGCGGACTTGGCTCTCATCACTCGCCGATTGATAAAACTACTCACAAAACGGAAAGAATCGCTTACCGATGGTGGAATTACAGAGGCTTTGATAGAGATTGTTCAGAAACTGAACGATGATTTTATGGATTCTATTGATGATAAAAAAGACATGGTCGGGCGACGGGATATTGCTACCGAAAAACGCACCTTGATATTCAATGAATTATACGAAGAATTGAGCAAATTTAGCGAAATAGGCAAATCGCACTGGCGATACATCGATAAAGATAAATACGAGGAGTATAAGCTGTATGCTGGGCGTGCCGAAAAATATAAAAAGAATAAAAACAATAAAACAGACTCCTAAATGAAGTTTCGTACCGAAATACAAATGGCTGCAAACGACCGCTTGCTGACTTATACCGACCAAAGTTTGTTTATCGGTTCTTGCTTTACAGAAAACGTAGGGGCTTATATGCTGCATTATAAGTACGAAATAGACGTAAATCCGTTTGGTATTCAGTACAACCCCGCTTCGGTGGCGCAGAGTTTGCAATTACTGATCGAGCAGCGACAATTTGTGCCGCACGACTTGCAGTTTACCAATGAGAAGTGGTTTAGTTTTGCGCATCATGGATCATTTTCTGATTCGAATCAGAAACAATGCCTCACAAAAATCAACCAACGAATACAGCAAACCAGCCAAAAATTATCTGATATTCAGTTCTTGTTTATCACCTTCGGAACGGCTTGGGTGTACGATTTGCTCGAAACCAAGCAGTTGGTGAGTAATTGCCACAAATTGCCAGCAAGCCATTTTGTGCGGAGAAAATTATCGGTAGCCGAAATTGTAACGGAATATAACACATTAATAAAACGCTTACAGGAGTTAAATCCTAAGCTGCAAGTTATATTTACTATTAGCCCTATTCGCCACTTGAAAGACGGTTTGGTTGAAAATCAACGCAGCAAAGCCACGCTCGTTTTGGCTGTCGAAAGTTTGGTAGAGCAGCATGCGCATGTGCGTTATTTTCCTGCCTACGAAATACTGATGGACGATTTGAGGGATTATCGCTTCTATGCCTATGACATGTTACATCCTAGCAAACAGGCGGTAGAGTACGTGTGGGCGAAATTTGTGGCAACTTTTTTAGACCCAAACGATGAGGCAATCAATCGAAAAATGGATAAACTACAAAAGGCACTTTTGCATCGCCCAACAAATCCTCGTGCGGAAAGTTATCAACGATTTGCCAAAAAACAATTGAAAATCATTCAAGCAATAAAAGCAGGCTATTCGATCGATTTAGAAAAAGAAGCACAATTCTTTCGTGCTGTTCTGTACAATAAAAAAGGCTAATTTGTTTCCAAATTAGCCTTTTGTATTTTGCTCAAACTCAATGAAAATGTACTAAAGCGTATTTATTTTACCAGAAGTTTTTTGATAATCGATTTGTCGTCTTCAAAAGTAACTTTGACTAAGTACATGCCTTTTTCGCAATTGTTGAGATGAATCAATAAGTCTGCATCCGATAAACTTTCATTTTTGGTTTGATGAATGCGTTGCCCGATAACATTGATTACTTCTACTTGTTTAACGATGTCGTTTGATTTTACCTTGAAAAAATTTTCGGTAACAGGATTGGGATATAGCACCACTTCGTGCGATGCACTTAAATTGTAGCTTTGTACAGAAAAATTTTGGGCTTTGCTGTCTGTACTTGCCAAAATTGTAAAAGAGAACAGTGCGATGAAGATAAATAATTTTTTCATGAGTTTTGAGTTTAGCTTGTGTTTGATATTAATCGATTATTGTGCCTTTATTATGTTTTTACGTAAATGATCTTCTTTTGTTTCGTTTTTATTGCTTCTTTCATCAAAGAAATAATGCGTTTCGTCCCACAAAAAGGTTACTTTATCAAGTTTGATTTTAAAACCTGTTCCAAATCGGCGGGTGTGTCTATCGAAATGCTTTCGTGATCGGTAATTTCTGTACGAATGCTGTACTCGTTTTCGAGCCAGCGATTTTGTTCTAGCGATTCTGCCACTTCCAACGACGATTGTTTGAGCTGCGTGATGGCTTGCAATACTTCCGTTTGATAGGCATAAATCCCGATGTGCTTAAAAAAACGGTGATGCTTTATCCACTCGACGGCATCGTGGTTGCGAATGTATGGAATGGGCGATCGACTAAAATAAATGGCTTGTTTTTGCTTAGTAATCACCACTTTCGGGTTGTTTGGGTTTAGAATGTCGGCAGGCTCATTTATTTGTTTGATTAAAGTCGCTATTTGGGTGTTTGAGTCATGAAAACAGCTCGCTAACAGCTCTATTTGTTTCGGATCGATAAATGGCTCATCGCCTTGTATGTTTATCACCACGTCGAAAGTCGTATGCTTGTCTGCTTGATACAAGCGTGCAGCTTCGGCACAACGATCGGTGCCGCTTTCGTGCGCCGTGCTGGTGCGCAACACTTCGCC
>JAOZTL010000221.1 GCA_029942205.1 Bacteroidales bacterium
CTGCGAATCTACCAGTTTGAGTATGGAATAGACTCGTGCAACCAATTCGGCTTCCTCTATCGGTTTCCGAATATAATCCTGTGCGCCTGCTTCGAGTGCTTCTTGTAATTTTTCGGCAGCAGTAAAAGAGGTCGCCATAATGACAGGAATATTTTGGGTTCGAGGATTGGCTTTTAGTTTTTTTAATGCATCAAGTCCCGATAATACAGGCATTTCCCAGTCTAAAATAATCAAATCGGGAGTGAATTGTTTCGCTTTTTCGTAGACCATTTGTCCGTTAGTCGCTAACTGAAATTGAACTGTTTTTTCAACTTTTTTGATCGTGAGAGCAATAAATTTGGCTACACTTTGTTGATCGTCAGCTATTAATATTTTTAAATCGGTAAAATTCATATTTTTTTTCTTGTAAGAAAAATCAGTTTTTTTTTAATTAAATGAATCATACATTTACTTCTCTATAAGTAATGAACTATAATGGTTTTGTACAAATATGTAAGTAACATCAAAAAGATCGAAGACCTTATTTTAAAGTTTTTAAATAAAATAGAAGGCGACTAATGTATACAAAATTTTTCGATATTATTTTAATATATGGATTTTTATAATATTATTTCTATTTTTGAGAAATACTTGAATGTGAATATTAAAAAATAGGTAAGCTCGAAGACCTTTAAGTGTGTGAACAAAATTAGCTTCAGATTAATAATTATGTATTTCATTGAATAACATGGATTTACAGAATTGCGTAAGCAACATCAAAAAAGGTAGAAGGAAGTTAAAGGACATAAGAATGAGTATAACTGTTATATGTTATTTAATTTGCGTTACTAAAGAATAACTCATCGCTCCATACAAGGGAGCAATTTAATTTCAGCAACATACATAAAATTAAACAAATGAAAAAAATAAAAAAAATAGCATTTTGGTTTTTTGCTATTATTATTGCTTTAGCTTTAAGCATTTGGGTTTATTTATTAAACTTAAAACCCGATTATTCTGGAACTTTAGACTTGGAAGGCTTAACAGAGTCTGTCGAAGTGTATTTTGACGAATGGGGAATTCCTCATATTTATGCACAAAACGAACATGATGCACAGTTGGCGTTAGGCTATGTACATGCGCAAGATCGTCTTTTTCAGATGGAAATGATGCGTCGAGTAGGGTGGGGGCGTTTGTCCGAAATACTGGGCAACGATTTGGTGCAAACCGATAAATTTTTTCGAGCCATAGGGCTTACCGAAGCAGCACATGCTGCTGCCGAAAAATTTGATCCTGAAAAGAATCATGTCGATGCAATGGCACAGGCTTATTTAGATGGAATTAATCAATACATGCACAAAGGAAGTACGCCGATAGAGTTCAGGCTTTTAGGTATCGAAAAAGAAGATTTTGTTCCTGCCGACATGTTTGTTATTTCGGGTTACATGGCTTATACTTTTGCTGCTGCATTCCGTATGGAGCCTCAAATTGATAAAATTTATCAAAAATATGGACTTTCCTATTTAGAAGATTTAGGTATAAAGCGTATGAACTCTTCAGCTACGATACCTGTGCATTACGCTGATAGTGCCACTTATAGCGAGCACGAATTTGCAACAGAAGCTCGTAATATATTCAAAAATCTACCCGTTCCGATGTTTTATGGAAGCAATTCGTGGGTACTTGCTCCCGAAAAAACAAAATTAAACAAAGTCCTTTTTGCCAACGATACGCATATCGGTTATGCACAACCAGCGGTTTGGTACGAGGCGCATATCAATTATCCTGGGTTTAATTTCTATGGTAACTATTTGGCTGGCATACCTTTCGGTTTGGTGGGACATAACGATTTTTCGGCATTTGGAATGACCATGTTCGAGAATGACGACATCGATTTTTTTCGTGAAAAACGCAATCCCGACAATGAAAATCAAGTGTGGGAAAATGATAAATGGGTAGATTTGACAAGCACCAAGCACACCATAAAAGTGAAAGATGCCGAAGCAATAGAATTTGAAGTGAAAATTAGCCGACATGGACCTATCATCAACGAGGCTTTGGCTAAACTGGAAAGCGAAGAAGCTCCAATTTCCATGTGGTGGGTTTATACCAAGTTTGACAACAGACTGTTAGAGGCTTTTTATAAGCTAGATCACTGCCAATCGTTGGAAGAAGCAAACGAAGCGGCAAGTTTGATTTATGCACCAGGACTGAATGTGATGTATGGTGATAGCGATGGAAATATTGCTTGGTGGGCAGCTGCAAAGCTTGTAAAACGTGCAGAACATGTAAATTCACGACTTATTCTGGACGGTGCTAGTGGTGCTGACGAGTATACGGGATATTACGATTTCTCGAAGAATCCGCAATCCATCAACCCTCCCGAAGGTTTTGTGTATTCTGCTAATAACCAGCCAGATACTATCGAAGGGATTTTGTATCCAGGCTATTATGCACCAGAGCACCGTGCGATGCGAATTAATCAATTCTTAAAAAATAAAGACGATTGGACTTTTGCCGATATGCAAACCATGGTTACGGATGTTATTTCGCCAATGCACGCTGGATTATCTAAATTATTAATGGAAAATTTAAACAAGGAAAATTTGCCAGAAAATGGGAATCACCAAAAAGTAGTTGAGTTACTAACTGACTGGGATGGAGATCATCAGATGGCTGATATTGAACCAACACTTTATTACAGATTATTGTATAATGTATTGCATAATATTTTTGTTGATGAACTTGGAGAAGGTGATTTTGAAGGATTTGCTTCGTCGCATACGATAGAAAATACCTATCCATATTTATTTGCCAACGATAGCTCTGTTTGGTGGGATAATATAAAAACAGAAGCGAAAGAAACACGTGCCGAAATTATCGAGAAATCGTTTATTAAAACGGTGGATGATCTTGAAAAACAATTAGGTACAGACATGAAACAATGGCAATGGAGTAAAGTGCATACACTAGAACATGTGCATCCAATCGGACGAAAAGAACCATTCAATAAGCTGTTTAACGTAGGTCCTTTTCATGTTATAGGAGGCAATCAGGTGATTAATAATATTGATTTTCATATTGATAGTACTGGCTTATACAAAGCAACTTATGGTCCTGCAATCCGTATTTTGATTGATTTTGCCGATATGGAAAATTCGATAAGTATACTACCAACTGGTGAATCAGGGCGTTTCATGAGTCCACATTACAACGATCAAGCAGAAATGTATAATACAGGACAATTCAGAAAACAAAAAACAAATAAAGAAGAAATTATGAAAATGGCAAAAGGGAAATTAATCTTAGAATAAAACGTTAAGTTTACTTGTGAACATTTTTATTTTTTTTATTTAAAACGAAAATGAGATATTAACGAATAATTATTCGTCAATATCTCATTTTTTTGTGTTTCTAATGTTAAAGAAATAGGTGAATAAAACTAATCACCTGTAATAATTCCTTATTTTGCTGAATATCATAAATTTAGAGAATTGCAGTAACATTAAAAAGATCGAAGACTTTAAAACTTCATTGCAAGTTTAATCACAACAGAAGAAGGAGAATATCCTAATTGTGTCGCATTCAAATTTTGATAAACAGCAATAGGTGCACTAAGATCTAAATGCATCAAATGTGCAAATTTAAAGTGTATTTCTGGAGTAAAGAATACAATATTCCCGCCTGTATTATCAAGCTCTACACCATCTAATTCTGCTTTCGACAACATTTCGCAATTGATTTCTGCTCCTAAATCAAACTTTTTACTTATTGCATAAGCATAAGCAATGTTGTATTTAAAAACATCTGAACGTGTGAATGTATTCTCGCCAAGTGAACCTTCCATGGCATACATGTACATAAAATAACCTGACATCCAGTGACGTTTTTTTATTTTGTGTATTCCTAGTTCGAATAATGGATTCCAAGATCCTGAACCTAGTTGCATGCTACCTGGTAGTAATTTGCCTAAATTATCTGTTGCATCAGTTGTTCCTACTGGAATCGTAGTACCAACACCTGCAATAAGATTGAAGGGCCCTGTTTTTTGTGATAAAATACCGTATCTAGCGAATAATTTCATATCACCCAAACCTGTATTTATATCCGTAACGTCAGAAGTTGGTAGTAATCTGTCTAGTTTTTTTTTCAAAAAAAGACGCAATTAATCTTACATCAACACCTTTAATGACACCTGTACGAAAGGCTGTTTGTAATTCTTCGTAATAAAACGATCGTGCACCTGGCGTTGTCGGAAAATCTATTTCTTCGGCATCCGTGAACAGGAGATCTTTCGTTTTATTAAAATACTTATTGATAAAAACATAAGTTCCTACAGGAACAAGACTTCCATTGTGTGAATTAACGACGGCACATGGAACAGGTCCGCTGTATTTTTTCTTTTTAACTGCGGTTGAATCCTTTTGTGCCAAGGCGTTAGACGAAAGTCCAATGAATATAAGTAGGATTGGTAAAAGACGACTAATAAATAATAATTGGTATTTTTTTTTCATGTTTAATTTTTTTGTTTCAAGAAATTGATATTCTTGAAATGAATTAATGTTTAAATTTTAAATTAGGTAATTGAATAATTCACAAACATTTTAATTATTACCACAATTTAGTATAAACTTAACTTTTATTGATAATTATATTGTACTTTACTGATATTATTAGAGATAAATTATTGTAGTAAAAAGTATAAAGAAAAGAAATATGATTTTTTTTAATTATTTAAAATAAAATCTTACAACTTACTACTTTATACTTTTTACTTTAATAATTTCTTTTCTGCTTGATTGTATTATTTACAGCAGTTTATAACTTTAAAAAGTATAATTATGAAAAATTATTTTTTTGGCATATAATAATTTTTAAAATATGGAATTAGCATGACGATAACAAAAATAGTAGCCAATAATCCACCTAAAAAATAAACAGAAGTGAACATCGACGGAGTACCTGCTCCCACTACTTTTGCTCCTTTTTCAAAGGCATCTGCTCCTGCAACAGAAAAAGATGCTTTTGGACGTGCAAAATGCACTGGAAAAGCAGCAATAGCAGCACCTAAACCAGCGACTAAACTAAACCACCAGCCTTTTTCTGTTTTTGATGCTAAATAATAAATAGCAAGAAAAATAAAAATAAGAGAGATAAACATGATTGGCTGTGAGTAACGTAAAATACCAATAGTTGGATCAAGAATAGAGGCTGTTTTGCCACCTTGATACAAGCCACGAAGCCCATGCTCTGAAAAGGCAAACACTTGAGTTCCAAACATTCCCAACAATGTAAGCGGAATGAATGTAGGCCATAAATCTTTTCCTTTCTTTTCTAAAAGAATAATAGCCCAAAATGCGACAAGCCCTACGATGAAAGCTGTAAATGATGGAGCAAAAGCACCTTTTTTAACCATGTAACCAGCAAAACTACTGACATAAAAACTTCCTACTGGAAGGATTGCCAAACTGGTAAGAGCTACAGGAAAAGCCCATTTTTTATCTTTTAAGAATGCATACGCAACGAGTAGCAATACTATTCCTGCGATAACTGTGAGACCGAGCCAACCAAAACTGACTTGTAACCGTAAAGATCCGATTGGATTCATTGGCATGCTTGCTCCTTTGGTTATGCCTTTTAAAAACATATTGACAGTCTTGGTTACGAGACTGGGATTGATGAAAATCAAGAAAATGCCGACTAAAAAGGCAATTGCGGCTTGTATTTTCTGATTAGTACTTGAACTGTTCATTGGTTATTTCCTTTCTTTTTTTTCCTGAGAAAACAATATTCTCAAGATGAATTTGTTAATTGTGAGTTTGTGTGATATTCAACTTTAATTGTGAGTAGCAAATCTAATGGTTTATATTTGGATTAACAAATTTTTCGAAATGATTTAATTTGCTAATAATAAGATGGTTACTTTGTCA
>JAOZTL010000222.1 GCA_029942205.1 Bacteroidales bacterium
TCCTTTAACTTCCTTAAAAAAATTCTTTAATAGCGGTGCTATTGGCAGATTTTTTAAGTCGTTAAAGAACAAAATAACTTCGCCTAATGGATTATAGCTTATTTAATTTATGTTCCTAAATTGTTTATTTTCGTTCATTGAACAAAATTTACATATAAGCCGCTAGATTCTTCCTTATGTTGAAAAAAATTGTAGAACCGTATTGTTGTCTCTAATTTTAGTGAAAAAAAATCACACAATTTAATATAAAAAAGAAAAATCTTGAATAATTACAGATTATTATACTTGGCTTTGTTATTATCAATTTTTATTTTTAAAACAATTGAAATAAACGGACAAATAGCCGACTTTGTATTGATAAATGGACAATTTCATACCGTTGATGCTGAAAATAGTTGGGCAGAAGCAATTGCTATTGAAGATGGTACTATTCAATATGTTGGTTCAATGTCAGATATCAATACTTATATCGGAAGTGAAACAGAGATAATTGACCTTGATGGAAAATTTGCTATGCCAGCTTTTGTTGAAAGTCATTTGCATCCGCTTTCAACAGCTTACGCTCACAACTTTACCGCAATTTTATATGATTTTATATTCTTATAAAGAATATATACAGGCAATTACAGAATTTGTGCAAGCAAACCCTGAGATGGACGGAATTATGGGAAATGGCTTTGCAACCTCATTATACGGATCATTGGAACCAGACAAAGAGTTGCTTGATGCTATTGATAGTGAACGCCCAATTGGTATTATTTCGGACGATATTCATGCTATGTGGGGCAATTCCAAAGCTTTGGAATTAGCAGGTATTACAGCTAGCACACCAAATCCTGCTGGTGGTATAATAGTAAAAGACCCAAATACAGGCGAACCCACGGGTTTGCAACAAGAAATGCCAGCTATGTCGCTTATTTGGGATATTTTACCTGCATCATCAAAAGAAGATTATTAAATTTCTTTACTTTGGGCACAGAGTAGCATCTTATACAATAGATGCTTTTCAATCGTTGGGACAAACTCAAAACAGACATTCAATAGCTCATTTGCAATCCGATAAAACCTGAAGATATAATCATAATGAGACAATTAAATATTAGTGCGCACATGCAATAATACTGGATAATTATGAATGAAACTTATGATAATATAGATCTACCTGCTTTGGGGAGTGAACGTGCAAATAATACTTATCTAATTAACAGTATGCACAATGCTAACGTAAATATAACCGTTGGAAGCGATTGTCCAACATCAGAACCAAAGCCGATAATGGCAATTTATAACGGAATGACAAGGCTGGACGGAAATGGCGAACAATTATCATCCGTTAATGAATATTTAAGCCTTGAGCAAATATTATATGCTGCAAGTATAAATGGTGCTTATGCTAACTTTCTGTAAAATGAAATAGGCTCGTTAAAAGTAGGAAAAAAAGCGAACATTATTATCTTAAGTAAAATCCATTTGAAATAGAAACAGATGACATATTAAATATAGAAATAGAAATGACTTTTTTTGAAGGAAATTTAGTTTTTGATAAAATAACCCTACTGCTATTAAGGAAGTATCCAAATCCATTTAATTCATTAACAACAATACATTTTTCTTTGCAAAAAGAAAGGAAGGTTAAATTAAGTGTAATAGATATTCAGGGTAAACAAATAGCTGTATTGATTCAAAAAAACATGCAAGCAGGAAAATATCCAATAGAATTTAATGGAAATAATATACCTAAAGATGAATATTTATACAGAATAGAAACTAAAAGTTATCAAAAAAACAAAAAAATGATTAAACTGAAATAATATATTTATACTGAAATGCTCACCTAATTATGAATTTAAACCGTTTCTTTTATTAAATAAAAAATAAGAGCTACGCAAGCTCTTATTTAATTTCAGACTTCGTCTGTGTTTTATTATTTTTACTCATCTAGCTATACTCTGCTTGATATAATTGTACGTATTTAGGCGTAACTTCCTGATCTATAGCAGTACTTTTTTTTAGTGAGAAATTACAGGATCAGCATTTCCATCAGGATCACCATTAACATAACCGCTTGTGAGAGCTGCGCCTAGTAATAGTACGCCTGCTGCATGAGGAGTTGCCATTGATGTTCCACTAATTGTGTTATATCCACCACTTTTCCAAGTTGATAAAATATTTACTCCTGGCGCACAGTAATCTACTGGCGTGCCGTAGTTTGAGAAATATGCCCAGTTATCGTTTACGTCCATTGCTGAAATAGTATAAATATTTGTTCCGTTTATGCGAGCTGGTGAGTGATTATTTGCATCATCGCTTTCGTTACCTACTGCAAGACAGAAAATTACTCCGCTCGATTGAGCTGCATTGTATACGGCATTGTCGATGTCTGTAGAAACAGGTCCTCCAAGGCTCATGTTGGCAACATCACCTGCCGAACCGTTGGCTGCTACATAATCAATTCCTGCAATTACACCAGAGTAAGCTCCACTACCTTTACGGTCAAGTACTTTTATTGCTACTACTGTAGCGTTGGCAGCAACACCAATTACACCTAAAGTATTGTCTTTTGCTGCGATAGTTCCAGCACAATGCGATCCATGTCCATTATATCATCTGCTGATCTTGAACGAACAAAAGTGATCGATCTTGCTACGTCTACGTTTAAGTCTGGATGATCAAAATCTACTCCTGTATCAATAATCCAAGCAACTTTGCCTGTTGCATCTACACCACCGTTTACACGTGGAATGCCCCAAGGTGTTTCTTGTGAAGTAACGTCTGGTGTTCCACCATCATCTACTGGCTTTTTCAAAATCATCATACGATCTGGATTTACAGATTTTACACGGCTATCGGCGCGCAAAGCAGCTACCATTTCATCATCTAATTGTGCCGTAAAACCATAAATAGCTGTCGAATAAACTTGCTCAATAACTGGTGCTTTTTTCATTGATGTAAATTCACCTAAAAAAATTTGTATTTCAGAAAGCATTGCTTCGGTTCGCTCAGCATAAGTTCCTGTTAATTCTTTTTTCAATGAGTTATTAAATGTAACAATATATTGTCCTGGTATGATTTTTCCGTTATCGGAAGCATCCACAAATTCGTCTTCTGCTAAAATTTCAGCTTCTTCTGTATTTTGGCAAGAAGTTGTTACGATCAACAATGCAAAAGCTATAATGGCAAGTAATTGGATTTTTTTCTTGATTTAATAAATTTAGTTAGATTCGATTGATGAAACAAATGTAGATCAAAATACGTAATTAAAATAGTACAATCTACATACAGCAAATATTTAGATACAAACAACTCGTTTCGTCTATTAATGCCGTTTATAGACTTTTTCCTGTCGTTTGTAGACACTTTTGCTATCAACTATTTCTAAAACAGCTATTTTTTTATATCTTTATGCCCCAAAACCTAATGTTCGATTATCATAAGAGTATGCATTAGTTTCTTTTTATGACTGTTTTTTATGTGATTAAATAACTCTATTTTAGAAACTTTATTACCATTGATAATTAGATAGTTATTAAAATTTGATACGTAGATAGACAAAATTATTTATTGATAAATCATTGATTATAAAATCTTTTGTACAAGTGCGAACGCAACATTAAATTAGGTCGAAGACCTTAATTGTTTCGATATATGACAAATTGCTTAATTATTGACGACGATCCATTAGCCAGTAAAATATTAGAAACATTTCTTGATAAACTACCTGAAATGCAGTTAATTGCTGCGCCTCGAAGTGCCATCGATGCATTTAAAATATTGAATGATTCACAGATTGATTTAATCTTTCTTGATATTCAAATGCCTGATTTATCAGGAATCGATTTTCTACGTATACTCAAGAAACGCCCAAAAGTAATTATCACCACCGCATATAAAGATTATGCTCTTGAAGGCTTTGAATTAGAAGTACTTGACTATTTATTGAAACCAATTCTGTTAGACATATTTATGATTGCAATCAACCGATACAACAAACAAAATAAAAAATCACGATCTAAAATAAAAAAGAAAATAGACGAAATGGAAGTTATTTACGTAAAAGAAGGTTATAAAACAGTAAAAATATTTGTAGAAAATATTTTATATCTTGAGAGTTTACGTGAATATGTCATTATTAATACAAAAGATAGACAAATAAAAACAAAACAAAAAATTCGCTTTTTTGAAGAAGAACTCAACCCACAATGGTTTGTTCGTATTAATAAATCTTACATTGTTTCCATTCATAAAGTGAAATCTTTTTCGCAAAACGAAATTGAGGTAACAGGCTCTTCGCTACCTATTGGTCGAAATTATAAAAAAAGTGTAATGGACGCTTTCTCGAAGCTCTATTAAGATCTTCGACCTTTTTAATATTGCTTATACACGAGTGAAAAAGTTTTCTTAATCATTATACTAAAATACTGCAATAATTATGAACTTAATTTTGTCCATCTCCTTGAATAATTTTAATTGAACACTCTCATGATGACTTACCAGCAATGCATTGATTTCTTATACCAGCAACTTCCTATGTTTCAACGAGAAGGGAAAGCTGCTTACAAAGCCAATCTGAACAATACGCTAGCAATGGACGAGTATTTTGGGCAAGCTCATCGTAAATTTAAAAGTATACACATTGCAGGAACAAACGGGAAAGGCTCTGTATCTCATACTCTTGCATCTATTTTACAAGAATCGGGGCTGCGTGTAGGTTTGTACACATCGCCTCATCTGAAAGATTTTAGAGAGCGAATTCGCATCAACGGAGAAATGATTTCGGAGCAACATGTTACTCAATTTGTTAGCAATAATCTTGATTTTTTTGCTCAACTAAAACCTTCTTTTTTTGAAATTACGGTAGCAATGGCTTTTGAGTATTTTGCTCAACAACAAGTAGACGTGGCTGTAATAGAAGTGGGCTTAGGCGGTCGCTTGGATTCAACCAATATTTTGTTACCATTACTGTCCGTTATTACCAATATTTCTCTCGATCATACCGAATTACTCGGGCAAACCATCGCCGATATTGCTTATGAAAAAGCAGGTATTATCAAAACGGAAATACCTATTGTTATCGGAAAATCAGATCCTATCACACGCCCCGTTTTTTTGAATAAAGCCAACGAAAAACAAGCTTCTATTTTTTTTGCTGATTTGAAATTTACAACTCATTATTCTCTATTTACAACCGATAATTTACAAACATTCAATATTTTACACGCTGACGAACTCAAATACGAAAACTTAAAAACCGATTTATTAGGAAATTATCAAAAAGAAAATATCATTACCGTACTACAATCCATTGATTTATTAACGGCTCATTTTTCAATAAGTACTGAAAATATTTATCAAGGAATACAGTACACGCAGCGAAATACAGGATTGCGTGGACGCTGGCAAACACTTGGTAACAACCCTCGAATAATCTGTGACACTGGACATAATGAGGCTGGTATAGAAGCTATTGTGAAACAGATACAGAATACTCCTTACAAAAAACTTCACTTTGTTTTTGGTATGGTAAATGATAAAAATAACAATAAAATTCTGAAACTACTTCCTAAAAATGCTACTTATTATTTCACAAAAGCCAATATTCCTCGTGCTTTGGATGCTAATAAACTACAACAAGAAGCGAATAATTATGAATTATATGGAAAAAGTTATCCTTCTGTAATACTTGCTATTACGGCTGCTAAACAAAATGCATTGCCCGAAGATTTTATTTTTATTGGCGGAAGTACATTTGTGGTTGCTGAAGCGATTTAAGGTCTTCGTCCTTTTTGATGTTGCTTACGCAATTCTGTAAATC
>JAOZTL010000223.1:0-3647 GCA_029942205.1 Bacteroidales bacterium
TGAATTTTAGGCACTTTTCAAAAACCAACAAAAAAAGACTTAGTCAGAATATTTTTGGGTATTTTGATACTAATACAATCATCAAATATAACGAATTAATTAAGCAATTAAATACGTTTATTGATTTTTTTCATGAAAATTAATCGGTTAAATATTTATAATGACTTTATTGAGCTCTTTGTTTTTGTATAACACTTTATGTTTTAATTGATTATGATGAATAATATTGTGAGAATTTAAAACAAAAAAATGTCCTATCGACTATCGACAGGACACCTCAATGTTGTTATTTCTTGTGATTTGGAGTTGTTTATACGATTCCTTGCGCTAGCATTGCATCGGCAACTTTTACGAAACCAGCAATATTTGCACCTTTTACGTAATTAATGAATCCGTCTTCCTCTGTTCCATATTTTACACAAGCATCATGAATATCGTTCATTATTATATATAATTTTTTGTCTACCTCTTCCGAAGTCCAGTTGAAGCGTAACGAATTTTGGCTCATTTCCAAACCAGAAACAGCTACACCACCAGCATTAGACGCTTTACCTGGCGAGAATAATATTTTACCATTCATAAAAATTTCGACCGCTTCAGGAGTACTAGGCATGTTAGCACCTTCACCAACAGCAATTACGCCATTGTCGATAAGCATTTGAGCATCTTCGCCGTTCAATTCGTTTTGAGTAGCACAAGGCAATGCGATGTCTACTTTCTGTTCCCATGGGCGTTTTCCTGGGAAAAATTCTGCATCAAATTCTTCTGCGTATGGAGCAACAATGTCATTGTTTGTCGCACGAAGCTCAAGCATGTACTCTATCTTGTCGCCAGAGATTCCTTCAGGATCATAAATGTATCCATCAGGTCCCGAAATAGTAACAACTTTTGCGCCTAATTGAGTTGCTTTAGTAGCAGCTCCCCAAGCAACGTTTCCGAATCCAGATACAGCTACCGTTTTACCTTCAAGGCTATCACCTTTGGTTTTCAACATAGCCTGGGTGAAATAAACATTACCAAAACCAGTTGCTTCAGGACGCATAAGACTCCCACCCCATTCTAATCCTTTGCCAGTAAGTACGCCAGTAAATTCGTTGCGTAAGCGTTTGTATTGTCCAAAAAGGTATCCAATTTCTTTTCCACCAACTCCGATGTCGCCAGCAGGAACGTCCGTATTTGGACCAATATGGCGAAATAATTCAGACATAAAGCTTTGGCAAAATCTCATGATTTCGGTGTCTGATTTTCCTTTGGGGTTGAAATCAGATCCTCCTTTACCGCCACCCATTGGTAGGGTTGTCAAACTATTTTTTAAGATTTGCTCGAATCCTAAAAATTTAAGGATACTCAAGTTTACACTTGGGTGAAAGCGCAAACCGCCTTTGTAAGGTCCAATAGCACTGTTGAACTCGATGCGGAAGCCACGATTGACTTGAACATTTTGTTGATCGTCTATCCATGGTACACGGAACATAATTGTGCGCTCAGGCTCGGTCAAGCGTTCTAGCACTTTGGCATGTTTGTATTTTGGATTTTCATCAATAAAAGGGATTAATACTTCTGCAACTTCTAATACTGCTTGATGGAATTCTGCTTCGCCTTGGTTTTTGGCAATGACTCCATCCATAAATTCTTTTAATTGTTGATCCATTGTTTTTTGTATTTTGATGGTTCTAATAATGTGTTAATTTCTATAGCTCAAAAATAATTATTTTTTTAGTGCTTTGTACTACTTTTTATTAAAAAAATAGAATATCTTTTTTGTTTCTAAATATCTAATAATTAATTAAATAGCTTTTATCTCTTTTGTGTTTAATAGCACTATTTAGCAAAAAGCTTTTTTTTTATAGATTTGAACCGCAAAAAATAGACAGATGAAAGAAAAACCAAGTGATTTGTTTTAATCTACTTTTGAAAAACCAACAATCAGTTTTGATTTGTTACTTTTTAGAGGGATTTTACTTACAAATTATTTAATCTTCGAGTAGGGCTTCGAGCAATGTTGAGTTGCTGATGTGTTTGAAATAAGGTCTGATTAAATTGCAAATTTAAAATTCAAGACTGATGGAAAAAGCAAAAAAATGAACTAATTTATAAAGTAACAGGATTAGGAAAAAACACTAGAAATAGCTTTGTCTTTTCATTATTTTTCCTACCTTTGGTTTTTAAGGTCTTTTTGATCTTAAGGATTGTGATGAAATAAATTGACAGTTTTAAACGAAGTTATTTTGTTTTTTAACAAGTTGAAAGCGTTAAGTTATTTCGGAATAATCCCTTATTTAATCACTTAAACAATTTTACACACATGAAAAAAATTTTATTAATGTTGTTCTTTGCATCGATATTGCAGAGTACATTTGCCAATAATCCGCTATGGATGCGTTATCCATCCATATCGCCAGACGGCAAGCAAATTGTATTTTCATACAAAGGAGATATTTATGTTGTAGCTTCGGGAGGCGGCATGGCATTGCCACTCACCACCAATAAAGCATACGACTATAAGCCAGTTTGGTCGCCCAATAGCAAAAACATTGCTTTTGCATCCGATAGGAATGGCTATTTTGACATTTATACCATGCCAGTAAACGGTGGGCAGCCCAAGCGTGTTACGTTTCATTCGGGTAATGAAAGCCCTAACAGCTTTTCTGCCGATGGAAAATACATTCTATTTTCGGCAACCATATTCGATGCGCCCGAAAACGTGATGTTCCCCTCTGGAATTATCTCCGAACTCTATCAAGTGCCAGTAAATGGCGGTCGTATTCAGCAAATTATAAGCACGCCAGCCGAAGAGGCACAAATGGATAAATCGGGTAAAAAAATAATTTATCAAGACCGCAAAGGTTACGAAAATATTTGGCGTAAGCATCATACGTCATCCGTTACAAAAGATATATGGCTATACGATACCGATACAAAAAAACATACACAGTTATCTACATTCAAAGGAGAAGACCGTAATCCTGTATTTTCACCCAACAACCAATCGGTTTATTTTCTAAGTGAGCAGTACAACTCTACGTTTAATGTTTGTAAATTATCCCTAGCTGATCCTACGGCTGTTAGTCAAATAACTAAATTTGAGAAACATCCTGTTCGTTTCTTGTCCATTGCCAACAATGGTACACTTTGCTATGGTTTTGATGGTGAAATATACACCACCAAAGAAGGCGAAACCCCCAAAAAAGTAACCGTCAATATGTATTTGGGAGATGGCAATAATCTAAACTCTTACAGTGTGTTGCGTTCAGGAGCATCCGAATTATCAGTAGCACCTAGCGGAAAAGAAGTGGCATTCGTTGTGCATGGTAATGTGTACGTAACATCGGTAGAATACAGCACCACCAAACAAATAACCAATACTCCAGAGCAAGAGCGTTCGGTTAGTTTTTCGCCTGATGGCAAATCGTTGGTGTATGCTTCCGAGCGAAATGGAAGCTGGAATTTATACGAAGCAACCATAACCAATGCCAATGAGAAAGACTTTACTCATGCTTCATTGATTAATGAAAAACCATTATTAGAAATAACTGCCGAAACATTTCAGCCTCTTTACTCGCCTGATGGCAAAGAAGTCGCTTACTTAGAAGAACGAGAAGCTGTGAAAATTATCAACTTAAAAAGCAAAAAGACAAGATTGGTAT
>JAOZTL010000223.1:3657-5783 GCA_029942205.1 Bacteroidales bacterium
GGAGACCAGTGGTTTAATTGGTCACCTGATAGCAAATGGTTATTAGTCGATTATTCGCCACAGCAAGTATTTTCGGGCGAAGTAGGTTTGGTGAAAGCCGATGGTAGCGGCAACGTTCGCAACCTTACTCTTAGTGGCTACAACGACGGTGGTGCTAGCTGGATGATGGGAGGCAAAATGATGATTTGGGCTTCAGATCGTTTCGGATACCGTAGCCATGGTAGCTGGGGAGCGCATTCGGATGTATTCGGCATGTTCTTTACAGAAAAAGAATATCAGAAATTTAAATTATCGGAAGAAGAATATAAATTATATAAAGAACAAAATAAAAAGAAAAAAACAACCGATAAAACCGATGATAAAAAGAAAGATAAATCAGACAAAAAAGAAGCTGTCGAAGATTTGGTTTTTGAATGGGAAGATATCGAAGATCGTATTGTTCGATTAACGGTAAACTCTTCACGTATTTCAGATGCAATATTGACTCCTGATGGCGAAAAATTATACTATTTAGCTCGTTTCGAGAAAGGTGCCGACTTATGGGTTACTAATTTGCGTAAGAATGAAACCAAATTACTCAAAAAATTACGTGGTGGTGGCGGTGCGATGCAATTCGACAAAAGTGGAAAGAATTTATTCTTTTTCTCAGGAGGGAAATTGATGAAACTTATCGTGGCTAGTGGAAAAACGAGTACTATTTCTTTTGCTGCCGAATTTAATTGGAATAGTCTTGCCGAAAAAGAATACATGTTTGAACACGTATGGAGACAGGTAAAAAAGAAATTCTATAACGATAATCTACACGGAGTGGATTGGGACTTTATGAAAAAGGAATATGCTAAGTTTTTACCTTACATCGTTAATAACTATGACTATGCCGAAATGCTTAGTGAAATGCTTGGTGAATTAAATGCATCGCATACAGGCTCTGGCTACCGACACCGCCCTCAAAATGGCGATAAAACTGCTAGTTTTGCTGCATTTTACGATCATAGCTACACAGGCGATGGTCTCAAAATAGCCGAAGTAATGGATAAAAGCCCCTTACTAAAAGCTACGAAGAAAATTAAAGCGGGTATGATTATTGAAAAAATCGATGGACAAAGCATTCTTGCTAATCAAGATTATTATCAATTGCTCAATCGTAAAGCAGGGAAAATCGTACTCGTATCTTTCTTTGATCCATCTAGCAAACAACGCTGGAATGAAAAAATTAAACTTATATCCACAGGTGCTGAAAATAGCCTACTGTACGCTCGCTGGGTGAAAGAGCGTCAAGCCGAAACCGAACGTTTATCCAACGGACGCATCGGATACATTCACGTCAAAGGAATGAACTCATCCAGCTACCGAGTGGTGTATTCTGAATTATTAGGAAAATTCTTCCACAAAGAAGCAATCATTATCGATACACGCTTCAATGGCGGTGGATGGTTGCACGACGATTTAGCAACGTTACTTAGTGGCAAACGTTATGTCGATTTTGTACCAAATAACCAGTACATGGGAAGCGAACCGATGACCAAGTGGAGCAAACCATCGGCTGTATTGATGAGCGAAAGTAATTATTCGGATGCACATGGATTCCCGTTTGCTTACGATGCTCTCAAAATAGGAAAAACGGTTGGAATGCCTGTTCCTGGTACGATGACTGCCGTTTGGTGGGAAACCTTACTGGATAAATCCGTATATTTTGGAATACCGCAAGTAGGTACAAAAAACATGAAAGGCGAATATCTGGAAAACAATCAATTAGAGCCTGATTACAAAGTAGCTAATCAGTACGAAGTAGTCATCAATGGACGTGACCAACAATTAGAGAAAGCGGTTCAGGTACTTATCGAACAACTGAAGAAGTAAGATCTTTGATTTTTTTAAGTTGCTCACGCACGAATGAAAATGCTTTCTTATGAATGCAAATTAAATAACATATAGTTATACTCGTTCTTATGTCCTTTAACGCCCTTAAAAAAGACCTTTAATAGCGGTGCTATTGCCAGATTTTTTAAGTCATTAAAGAACAAAGTCAGTTTATCTAACTATTATAGCTTATTTAATTTATACTGAAATGTTTAGTACATGACAAAAAACAAAAAAATGTGCAAAAATAACAGTAAAAAGACTTG